>JALOPK010000056.1 GCA_025453925.1 Candidatus Eiseniibacteriota bacterium
CGAGACCGGAGACGGCGCACTGCGGGGCTCTTCCTGGCGGCGACCCTCCTTATCGGGCCGGGGCTCCTCGGAAACAGCACGAAGCCCCTCTGGGGGCGGGCGTGAAGTTCTTTGTCACCGAGAGTGCTGCCCTGAGGGTCGAATATCGCTTCCGGAACCGGATGGCAGACCCGGAGAACGTGTACAGCCACGGCGTGCTGGTGGGGATGTCCGTCCTCCTTGGGTAGGCCCGCGCGGACTCGTCTCATCGCCTGCCCCGCGTGATGCGGCGTTCCACCGGACTGATGCCTCGCGTGGTCGCGGTGGGGCTGGCCGCTGCCAGCGTCGCCATCTCGTCGCTCCCCCGGCTCGACATCGCCGCCGCGGCCGCGTTCCACTGCCCGGGCGTGGAGGGGTGGTGCCACAAGAGCGCCCAGCCGTGGGATTGGTTCTACCACTTGGGCCCCCTCCCTGGAGTCGCCTGCGGCGTGGCGGGCCTGGGCCTTTCCGTCGTCGGGGCCGTCCGGCGAGACCGGAGACGGCGCACTGCGGGGCTCTTCCTGGCGGCGACCCTCCTTATCGGGCCGGGGCTCCTCGGAAACAGCACGAAGCCCCTCTGGGGGCGGAGATCGTGCAGTTCGGCGGGCAGCGGCAGTACCAGCCGGTCTGGCGTCCCGCCCCCGGGAGGCGCGGCACCTCCTTCCCTTCCGGCCATGTGGCGACCGCCTTCTCCCTTGGTTCGCCGGCGCTGCTGACGGCTCACCCGGCGGCTCGGGCGGCCATCATCGCGGGATCCTTGGTCTACGGGTGCCTCATGGGTATGGCTCGCATGGCCCAAGGCGCCCATTTCGCTTCTGATGTCGCCTGGTCCGCGACGTTCGCCTGGGTCGCGATCCTGTTGTCGGCGCGATTGACGCTGGAACGACGCCCTCCCTCCAGCCCAGAGGAGTAGTCCACCCCTCGACGTCCGCCGTGTGCCACGGCGGTACTGCCGGCGTGAAGGTCTGGGGTGGTCGCTTGTGCGACCAGGAGTGCTGCGTTGTCGAACGGCCTCGCACGGCCACGCGCACACGGGAGGGACCCAATGCGTGGGGGCGAATATCCAAGGCGTATCAGCCTCGGCAAGACTCCTCTGGGCGGGGACTTCCTTTCCGGCCTCAGGGGGCAGTCGCCGCGCATCCACTGCCGTGGATGCGCGTTCTCACGCCATACCGGCTCAGGCCCCCCTAGATCCGTCAGTCGGCTCCCCGGCTGGAGCCCGGATTCCCGGAGCCAGACAGGTAGTCCTTCAGGGCCTCGCGCCACGGACGGAAGTCCACGCCGACCATCTCCCGGTAGGTGAAGGTGCTGAGGCTGGAATAGGCCGGCCGGGGGGCGGGTCTGCCCAACTCCGCGCTGGAGCAGGGCTGAACCTGTTCGGGGTCGAGGCCGCTCATCTCCAGGGCCGCCCTGGCGAACCCATACCAGGTGGTTTCGCCGGTGTTGACCAAGTGGTACCACCCAGGCGCTTCACGCTCCAGGAGACGCGACACAGCTTCGGCAACGTCGCGGGCGTAGGTCGGATTCCCGGTCTGGTCGTTCACCACATGGAGCAGGCTCCCTTCCTTCGCCTTCCGGAGGACGGTGCCGACGAAATGCCGGCCTCCCTCACCGTAGAGCCACGCCGTGCGGGCGATCATGAACCGGGGAGCCAGGGCTTCGACGTACCGTTCGCCGCCCCATTTCGACAGCCCATACACGGAGAGCGGATCGCCATGCTCCCAGGCCTCAATGGGAGTGCGAACCGCCCGCCGGCCGTACACGAAGTCAGTGGAGATGTAGAGAAGCCCCGCGCCGCAGGCTCGGCAGGCCGCCGCCACGTGACGGGTACCCAGTGCGTTCACGGAGTACGCCTTCCGCGGGTTCAGTTCGCACCCGTCCACATCGGTCATCGCGGCGGTGTGGACTACCCAGTGAGGCTGGGCGCCCGCGATGGCGCCGTTCACGACTTCCTGGTCCTCCAGGGAGAAGGCCGGCTCGGTGAGGGCAACCACATCGTGGTCAGCCAGACGCGCCACCAGGGCGCGGCCCAGCATGCCGTCGGCGCCGGTAATGGCGAACCTCACGCCCGGATATGTCCTTCCTTCACCCAGCTCGCCACCATGTTGGACGCGCGCAGAAGCGAGTCGAAGGACGTGCCGGCATCGGTCCACCAGCAGTCCAGCACGTCGAAGGTCATGGTGCCGGTCTCGATGTACCGGTTGTTCACGTCGGTAATCTCCAACTCGCCTCGCTGCGAGGGCTTCAGGGTTGTGATGATGTCGAACACTGAGCTGTCGTACATGTAGATGCCCACCACGGCCAGATCCGATTTCGGATTCGGGGGCTTTTCCTCGATGGCAACCACTCGGTCACCCTGGATGCTCGCCACGCCGAACCGGTGGGCGTCGGGTACTCGTTTCAGGAAGATCTTGGCGCCCGATGGTTGCTCCTCGAATGCGCGTACCGCCTTCCCGATGGAGCCTCCGATGATGTTGTCGCCGAGGATCACGATGATCCGGTCGTTTTCGGCGAAGTCATGGGCGAGCGAGAGCGCCTCGGCGATCCCGCCTTCACCTTCCTGGTAGGTGTAGTTCAGATGGCTCAAGCCAAACTGCTTGCCGTTGCCCAGCAGGCGAAGGAAATCGCCGGCATTGCTCCCTCCGGTGACCACGAGGATGTCGCGGATTCCGGCCTCCACCATGGTCTCGATGGGGAAGTAGATCATCGGCCGGTTGTACACGGGAAGCAGGTGCTTGTTGGTGACCTTGGTCAGGGGCATGAGGCGGGTGCCAAGCCCGCCCGCGAGAACGATGCCCTTCATGCGGAGCCTCCATCTGTGGTGGCGGAAGGATAGGTGAGGAGAGGGTCAATCCCCCGTTGATCCAATAGTTCTTCCAAGGCCCTGAGGGGAGCCTCCTCCCCCAGGACTCTGTGTGCCAGGGCGACGATGGCGTCTAGGGTGTCCGCGCCGAACGAACCGGCCAGTTCCAGGGCCCTGGTGACCAGCCCGTCTCCCAGAAGCAGTTCGCGCCCACCGGACGAGCCGCGAGCCACCGAAGCCGCCTGGAGGTCGAGCCCGGTTCCGAGACAGGCGAGGATGGCGCCCAGCCGCGGGGCATCCGTCCTCCGGGGCGGCTGACCGACGGCACGTCGAAACAGTGGGCGGCCACGCTCCAGGGCATTCCGCGCCTCTGAGGCCAGGGTAGCCAGAGACCCCTCTCCCCACGACGCGGGGCATACGTAGTCCACGGCCTCTTTCCACGTCATGCCCGACGAATCTCCCCGATCAGGGCCGCTCCCTCGTGCGGCAGCGACTCGATGACCGCGGACGACTGCGGGCTCAGGCGCGCCCCCGCCTCGGCAAGATGAGGCCGGCCGCCGCCCTTTCCCCCGGCCCGCTGGGCCAAAGCACTCACGAGCTTGCCGGCGTGTATTCCCTCCGCGACCAGATCATCGGTGACCGCAACCAGGAAATGCACGTCGGAATCGCCGCGTGCCGCCGCGATCAGCACCGTTCGCAGGTACGAGTTCCTGGCAATGTCTCCGGCTGCCCGCAGCTCGGGGCGCCCCGCGCCTTCGAGCTCAACGACGCCCAGGCGGATACCGCCAATGTCGACCGCAGAGTCGAGTGCCCGGCGCGCTGTAGCGGCCGCCGATGCCGCCCGGGCGGCGGCCATCTCAGCCTCCAGGGCCTTCATCCGTTCCCGGAGTCGCTCGGCCCGATCCACCGGATCGTCCCCCTGGCCGCCGAGGATCTTCGAAATGGCCGTCAGCTGGCGCTCGAGCACGGTAGCGCGATCCAGCAACGCCATGCCGCTCACCGCCTCGATTCGACGGGTGCCCGCGGCGATGCCGCTCTCAGAGAGGATACGCAAAGGGCCGATCCGCGCCGTGCGATCCATGTGCGTACCGCCGCAGAGTTCCATGCTCACGCCGGGCACGGTAATCACGCGAACCGCGTCACCATACTTCTCTCCGAAGAACGCCAGGGCACCGGCCTCGCGCGCCTCACTAAGCGGTACCTCGGTGCGCACCATGACCGGGCGATCGTCGTTCACCCAGCCATTGACCAGGTTCTCGACGTGAGCGATCTCGTCATCTTTCATGGGCCCGAAGTGCGTGAAGTCGAACCGCAGTCGCTCGGGGGCCACCAGAGAGCCCGCCTGGCGCACATGCATCCCCAGCACGGCGCGCAACGCTGCATGAAGCAGGTGGGTTCCCGTGTGATGCGCCTGGACGCGGAACCTGCGACCTTGGTCGACCGTGGCATGCGCGGGCATGCCGGGGCGGAGGATTCCCTCGCGCACCTTGACCATGCAGGCAAGCCCATCACTCGTCCGAACGGCCTGCTGCACTTCGGCGTCGAATCCTTCGCCGCGGAGCGCCCCCTCATCCGACACCTGACCGCCACCCTCGGCGTAGAAGGGGCTTTCCCTGAGCACGACCCAGCCTTCCTCCCCCTGGCTGATGCCCCATTCAGGATCGGTCGAAACTACCTCTGTTTCGACTTCCAGGGTCTCGTAGCCGACGAAGATGCCCCCGCCGCCCGGTCGCGCCGCGCCACCAACGCCCGTATCTGCTCCCCCGGAGGCGAGGCGTGAATGCTCGCGCTGCACCTCCATGCGGCGGGTGAAGCCTTCCATGTCGGTGGACAGCCCCTCCTCCCTGGCCATGAGATGCGTGAGGTCCGGCGGGAATCCGAAGGTATCGTACAACCGGAACACGACATCGCCCGGAATCGTCGTCCCCCCGGTCGATCGCACCTGGGCCGTTTCCCTCCCGAAGAGCGACAGTCCCCTGTCGAGCGTGGTGGCGAAACTCCGTTCCTCGGCCTCAATCACCGCTGCCACGTGGGGGGCCGCCGGGCTCAGCTCTGGGTAGTCGATCCCCATGGCCGCCACCACGGCGGCGGAGAGTTCATGAAGGAACGGGTCTTCAATGCCCAGCTTCCTGCCGTACCGTGCTGCCCGGCGCAGAATCCTCCTGAGCACGTAACCCCGGCCATCGTTGGAGGGGGTGACCCCGTCGGCAATGGCAAAGGTCAGCGCCCGGACGTGGTCGGCGATCGCGCGGAACGCCACCGGGTCGGTCTCGAACGTGCGGCTGCCGCCAAGTTTCGCGCTGAGCCGTGCCATGATGGGAGCGAACAGGTCGGTACGATAGTTGCCATCGACCCCTTGCAGCAGGGCCAGAAGACGCTCAAAACCCATACCCGTGTCGACGCACCGGTTGGACAAAGGCGTCAGACTCCCGTCCGGTTCTCTCCGGAACTGGATGAAGACCAGATTCCACAACTCGATCCACCGGCGAAACCTCGGATCATTGGGACCCGCAGCGGGGTAATCCGGCCCGAGGCCCGGCCCGAGATCATAGTGGATCTCCGTGCAGGGACCGCACGGCCCCACTTCCCCCATCTCCCAGAAGTTGTCCTTGTCACCGAAGGTCAGTACTCGGGTGGGGGAAATGCCGGAGATCTTCGGCCACAGGTCCCGCGCCTCATCATCACTGGTATGGACCGTGGCCCAAAGCCGGTTCGGATCAAGTCCGACCTCTTTGGTGAGGTAGTTCCACGCGAACTCGATCGCCTCGGCCTTGTAGTAGTCGGCGAAGGACCAGTTCCCGAGCATCTCGAAGAACGTGTGATGGTGCTCGTCCGTGCCTACTTCTTCCAGATCATTGTGCTTGCCCGACACCCTCAGGCACTTCTGCACCGTTGCGACCCTGGGAGCGGGAGATGCCATCTCGCCGAGGAGAACTCCCTTGAACTGGTTCATCCCGGCATTGGCGAACAGCAGCGTGGGGTCATCCTGGGGCACCAGAGACGAGCCGGGGATCACTAGGTGGTTCACCCCTCTGAAGAACTCGAGAAAGCCTGTCCGCAACTCATGGCTCGTCATGTGACGTGCTCCTCCAGTCATCGTGCTCCGGGGTCGTGGACCCCAGCGCGTTTCGCACCGCCCCCCATCCGAATCCACGGGACCGAAGGTGGCGGGCCAGGGCCTCTTTCCATGCACCGGCTCGCGGGTGACGCGCACTCCACCGGGCAGCCGCGAGCTTCGCCTGCTCCAGCTCCCAGTCGCCGGTGAGCGCGCCAAGACACTCATCGATCGTGCCCGGCGCAACGCCTTTGGCGATGAGCTTGGCCCTGAGAAGGGCGGGGCCGGTGCCGCGGCCGGCGGTCTCTCGTTCCAGCAGGAGCCGGGCGGTCCGGCGGTCGTCTACCAGACCGGTGTCACGGAGACGGGGGAGAATCTCCTCGATCTCGTCGGGCGTAAACCCGCGCACCCTCAGCTTCTGGCGAAGCTCGCCGGCGGTATGGTCACGCCGGGCCAGAAGGGCCAGGGCCACTTCGCGAATTGGCCTAGGAGGCCGCTTCACCTTCACGGGGCTCCTGCGGTACCAACCCCATCTTGACCCTGACAATCTGTTCGAGCTTGGCGGCAGCGTCGGGGTTCTGACGGAGGTAGTCCTTGGCGTTCTCGCGCCCCTGGCCGAGTTTGAGGTCGCCCCACGAGTACCACGACCCCACCTTCTCGATGATGTTGCAGGTCAGCCCGCAGTCCACCAGATCGCCCTCGCGGGAGATGCCCTGGCCGTAGATGATGTCGAACTCCGCCTCGCGGAACGGAGGAGCGACTTTGTTCTTCACCACCTTGACCTTGGTGCGGGAACCGACGACCTCTTCCCCCACCTTGATCGAAGCGATTCTCCGGATGTCAAGACGTTGACTGGCGTAGAATTTCAGCGCGTTGCCGCCCGTGGTGGTCTCCGGATTGCCGAACATCACGCCGATCTTCATCCGGATCTGGTTGATGAAGATCGCGCAAGTGTGCGACTTGCTGATGGCAGCCGCGAGTTTGCGCAGCGCCTGGGACATCAGGCGGGCCTGGAGGCCGACGTGGGCGTCACCCATCTCCCCCTCGATCTCCGCCTTGGGCACCAGCGCCGCCACCGAATCGACGGTCACCACGTCAACCGCGGCGGATCGGACCAACATCTCCGCGATCTCCAGCGCTTGTTCGCCGGTATCGGGTTGGGAGATGAGGAGGTTGTCGATATCCACCCCCATGCTGTGGGCGTACTTGGCGTCGAACGCGTGCTCCGCATCAATGAACGCCGCCACGCCGCCGAGTCTCTGTGCGCTCGCGATGACATGCTGGGCGAGCGTCGTCTTGCCCGACGATTCAGGGCCGAAGATCTCAATGACGCGGCCCCGCGGCACGCCGCCGACCCCCAGCGCGAGGTCAAGTGCCAGCGACCCGGTGGGAATCACGTCCACCTTGACCCGGGCTTGCTGCTCCCCCAGGCGCATGATGGAGCCCTTGCCGAACTGCCGCTCGATCTGACCGACTGCCATGTCGAGAGCTTTCTTCCGCCCCTCTGCCGGATTCCGTTCCATCGTTCACTCCTTCCGGGTCTGCCCGCCCAACGGGTAGGACCCCCTGTCAGTGTACAGACTCCCCCCCGGGGCCAGCGTGCTCTGTTTGACCAGGAGCCGCTCCACCGGGAAATCAATGACGGGCACCGCGAGCCCTCCGATCTGCGGGCCGCGGAGCAATTCCTTGATCCTGCCTACCGTGAGATGGGCGGTGAACGGCCGGGTATCACGGCCGAAACCCGCCGCTGCCAGCTCATCCTCCACGGAACGCTGCAGCATGGCAAGCTCTTCCGCGCCGGTGGTTGTTCCGATCCAGACCACCCGCGGGTTGCGGACCGACGGATAGCAGCCGACCCCCTCCAGCCGCGCCACGAAGGGCAGGTGGCGCGCGGCGGCCCGCGATGCCGCCTGACACACGGCGTCGGCATCGTCCGCCGGTATCTCTCCCAGGAATCGAAGCGTCACGTGCAGCTTGGCCGTCGCCTCCCAGCGGATCCCGCTCCACTGGTCACGGGCGGCCGCGATGGCGCGCGTCAGAGCCTCGCGCGCTTCAGGAGGAGGTTCCACTGCCACGAAAACGCGCACGGCGCTCATGAAAGGGTCAACCGGCGCCGAAGAAGATCCAGGGCCAATCGGGCGCTGGCCGTGCGCACGGCCGTGCGGTCGCCTCCCAGCGTGTGGCGGGAGAACTCGACGCCGGCCGGCCCCGCGAGGCCATGGAACACAAGTCCCACGGGCTTGTCCGCGGTGCCTCCGTCCGGGCCTGCGATGCCGGTGACCGAAATCGCCCATTCGGCGCCCAAACGGCTCCTCGCCCCCTCGGCCATGGCGGTTGCCGCCTCACCGGATACCGCGCCATGGCGGTCGAGAAGCTCCCGCGACACGCCCAGGAGTGACTGCTTCAGCTCATTGCTGTAGGCCACCACGCCTCCCGGGAAGTACCGCGAGCTTCCCGGCACCGAGGTGAGGAGCTCCGCCACCAGACCGCCTGTGCAGGACTCCGCGGTCACGACCCTTTCAAACCGTTGAGCCAGGAGGGCTCCCACGACCTCCTCCAGGGACCGGTCGTCCTCTGCGTACACGCCGGAGGCCAATGCCGCACGCACAGCGCTCGCCGCGGCATCCAGCTTCGGCCCGTCGTCCGACGAGAGGACCACATCAACCAGCCCCGGCGCCGGGAGATAGGCCACCGAGAGTGCCTGCCAGTTCGACATGACGGTCTCCGCCATCTCCGCCACTGCAACCTCCCGGAGCCCTGCGGTGCGGAGGATACGGCTGAAACGGACCTGTCCGGTCCCGGCGATCTCCGGCAGTACGGCGTTCCGGAACATCGCCTGCATCTCGTCGGGAGGGCCGGGCAACAGAAACAGTGTGGTGCCCCCCCTGCGAATGGAAAGACCCGGGGCGACGCCGATGCCGTTGGGGTACCACCGGGCCCCCGGGAAGACCATTGCCTGTCGATCGATGGCCTCGTCGATGACGTCGCCGAAGCGCGCCGCGCGGCCGCGTACCTGGGCACGGGCAGCTCCGTCGATCAGGATGCCGACGCCCAGTGCCTCCGCGACGGCTTCCCTGGTCACATCGTCCGAGGTCGGTCCCAGCCCGCCGCAGACGCAGACCAGCGCGGGACCCCGATCCATGGCCTCGGCAATCTCGGCGGCGACGGAGGTTCGCCAGTCAGGGAGCATCGTGATGCGGGCCGGTTCGAAGCCGGCGCGGCTCAGCTCCATCGCGAGGAAAGGGCCGTTCTTGTCTGTTCGCTGACCGCAGACAAGTTCGGTGCCCACCAGGACGATCTCTGCCCGGGAGAGGCGGCGAGTGGTCATCCGATGAATCCCACCGCGAGGACCACTATTCCTGCCATGCATCCCGCCAGGATGTCATCTCCCATGACCGCCCATGCGCCGCCCTTCTCCTCGACCTGCCGGATCGGCCATGGCTTCCAGATATCCAAGAGCCTGAAGAGCCCGAACGCCAACACAATGCAACCGGGGCGATGACCCGCACCCAGGAGGGCGATGAGCTGACCGGCGGCCTCATCTATCACGACCTCACCGGGGTCGTCCGCGGCGTCGCCTCGCGCCGTGCAGGCCCATTGGCCGGCCAGGATCGTCACGACCGTCGCCGCCCCGCAGGCCGCCACGCCCCATTGAGCGGACACGGCATAGCCGACTACGGCCGCAGCCGCCGCCCCCAGAGTCCCGGGAGCGATGGGGCTTCTGCCGATCGGGCCCAAGGTGGAGATCCTGCGGGCAAAGCGCCGCATACCGCCCTCCTCATGCCTCGACGCGGCCGGCAACGGCCTGGGTGAGGGTGCGGGGGTCAAGGAACTCAAGGCTCCCGCCGGCCGGTATCCCGCGCGCAAGCCGGGTGATCCGGACCGGGAGCGGTTTCAGAAGATCCATCAGATAGGAGGCCGTCGCCTCCGCCTCCACGGTTGCCGACAGCGCGAGCACCACCTCGCCGGGGCCCGCTTTGGCTCGCTCAACGAGGCGGTCGCATGTCAGCTCACGCGGTCCGACGCCATCAAGGGGCGAGAGGAGCCCTCCGAGCACGTGATACAGACCCCGGAAGGCGCCGGTGGCCTCGATGGCCTCCAGGTCCCGCGGTTCTGCCACAACGCACACCTTGCCGGGATCGCGGCGAGGGTCAGAGCAGATTGGACAGAGTTCCTCTTCGGCGAGGGTGTTGCATTGTGCGCAGCGGCGCACCCGCGAATCGACCTTGGTGAGCGCCTCGGTCAGCGCGGTGATCCGGGAGTGCGGATCCGCCATGAGATGGTAGACGATGCGCTCCGCGGAACGGCGACCGATGCCGGGCAAGGTCATGAATGCCCGGATCAACCCATCGATGCTGTTGCTGCTGAACACGTCCGGTTCGCGGCCTAGATCAGTCCCGGCAGGTTGAGCTCGAGACCGCCAGTCAGCTTCGACATCTCCTCGTTCATCAGCTCCTGGGACCGCCGCTTTGCCTCGTTCACCGCGGCGACGATCAGATCCTGGAGCATCTCCACATCCTCGGGATTCACGACCTCCGGCTGGATGCGGATCTCCACAAGCTGCTGGTTGCCGTCGGCAACCGCAGTCACCATGCCTCCGCCGGCGGAACCCTCGACCCGAGTCTGGGCGAGCCGTTCCTGGAGCCGCTGAAACTCGGCCTTCATTCTGTGCGCCTGCTTCATCAGGTTTCCCATGTTCTTCATCGCCGTGTCACTTCCTCTCTCGATGGGCGGTTCTCCACCACCATGCCGTCGAAGCGACGAATGATCTCTTTCACGAGTGGATCGTCGCTCGCCGCAACGGGACGCTTGGCCGACTCGCCCGGTGATGGCGTCCCGACTATCTCCACGTGAATCGGCCTGCCCGCAACCTCCCTGAGCGCCCGCTCGATTTCCTCCCTGCGATCCGCCTTGCCCAGAGCCGTGGCCACGAAGGCATCCGCCGGGGCGAACTGGAGGGCCAGGGTGTCTCCCCGCCAGAAGGGGGTCGCTCGTATGACAAAGGACTTCGTGCTGGCCGTGAGCAGCCTCCAGGCCGCATCTAGATCATCGGGCTTCGTGGCGGTATCAGCGGAGGAGAAGGAGGGGGGAGGTTCCGCCACCCGTTGGGGCTCCACGCGTTCAGGAGTTGCCGGGGACCTGAATGCCACGCGGGAAACGGCGGCGGACTCGGGCTCGCCGGACTCCAGCGTGCGCAGCACCTCGTCGATGGACACGCTGCGATCCATGAGGGCGAGGCGAAAGAACGCGGTCTCGATGATGGGCCCGGGACGGGCGCTCTGCCGGGCAGTCTGCAGGGCGCCCTGCAACACGGAGAGACACCGGAGCAGGTCAGCGGGAGTCAAATCCGGCGCGGCGTCTTGCAATGCACTCGGAGCTTGCTCGCCATGGCCGACGCGGATGCGTATGAGATCAAGGATGACGTCCACCATGTCCATGGCGATCCGGTCGATCTCCATCCCGCCGGAAACCATTCGATCCAGTTGTTCCGCCGCTGCCGCCAGATCTCCCCGGCCTGTGGCATCCAGCAAAGTGATGAGCTCCTCCAGGGGGCTCAGACCCAGCAATTGCCGGATGGTCCCTTCGTCCACCGGGCCATCGCTGGCCGCCCCGGCCTGGTCCAGGAGGCTCTCAGCGTCACGGAGGCAGCCCTCCGCGCGGCGGGCCATCAACGCCAACGCCGCGGGCTCGACGGCGATGTGCTCCTGTTCCGCCAGGAACTGCAGTCTTTGGACCACGGCTGCCTGGGGAATACGTCTGAACTCGAAGCGCTGGCAGCGCGAGAGGATCGTCGCGGGGACCTTATGCACCTCGGTGGTGGCAAACACGAACACCACGTGGGCGGGTGGCTCCTCGAGGGTCTTGAGCAGTGCGTTGAACGCCTGCTCGGTCAGCATGTGTACCTCGTCGATGATGTACACCTTGTACCGGGCTCCCACCGGTGCGTACCCCACGTGCTCCCGCAGCTCTCGGATCTCGTCTATGCCGCGGTTGCTCGCGCCGTCCATTTCGACGACATCGAGGCTGGAACCACGGTTGATGCCCACGCAGGAAGCGCACTCGTTGCACGGATCGGCCGCGATCCCGCGTTCGCAGTTCACCGCTTTCGCCAGGATCCTGGCGGCGGTCGTCTTGCCGATTCCCCGAGGCCCGTGGAAGAGATACGCGTGGGCGATCTTGCCCGCCCGAAAGGCGTTGGTCAGCGTCCGCGTCACGTGTTCCTGGCCGATCATCTCGGCAAACGTCCGGGGGCGCCACTTGCGCGCAAGCACCATGTATGACATGCGCAGATCGCTCCTCGGGCACTCTAACCGGCGAGCGCGGCGAATCCGCCTCCGGGTACCCGGGTGGGAGAGGAGGCACCGTGGTTTCAGAGGACGGGACATCGGATGTCCCGTTCCTTGGAAGAGACCCGGCTGTGCACCCGCCTCCGATCATCGCCCCACGGTGCCGCGCGGCCCGGTGGCTCCGGCCAGGAAGACCCACGGCACACGCTCGCCGTTGCTTACCGCTGCTACCTTCCGGTCCTGACGGGGTTCACAGGGGAACGTTGCGCGGGACCCAGCCTTCATCGCTCCGTTGTCGCGGGCTTCCCGGGGAGCGGGAGGACCTCGGGCGGGCATCAACCCCGCTGAGCGGTGTGCGGGTTACAGGGGACCGCTACCCCCCCGTCTAGCACAGCCGGGGATCCTGGTGGAGCAGAGCGGAGTCGAACCGCCGGCCTCATCCGTGCGAGGGATGCGCTCTCCCATCTGAGCTACTGCCCCAGGGAAACGAACTGCGATAGCGGCCGCGACAGCCGAACCCGAGGGGAGGGTCCGGCGCGAAACCGCCGAATGACCCAGGCAAAGTCGCACATCGGCCCGCCCGGATCAAGGGCCGCGTCGGGACGGGGCGGAGGAGCCGGGAAGTTCAGCGCGGGGACCTCGGCCGGTTCTTCTCCTCGATTGAGAGTCCTCCGGCGGGGGCCACGATGCAGCGGACACGATGGAACGTGTCCCTCCCGCACCGACGGTCGGGGTTCGCCTCCTCATGGAGGGCGCATCATCCGTGGTCATGAACCCAACATGCCCGGAGAAAGGAGAGCGGGGAGAGACACGAGCCTCTCCCCGCCGGTACGTCGCGACTAGTTCTGCTGGAGCAAGCTGCTGATCGCCACTGCCCCTTGGATCTCCGCCTCGATGCCGCTGTCCGTCAGGCCACTCAGCGTCACGACCGCGTACATGTCGAGATCGTCCGCGTAGTCGACGGTGCCCCGCGTTATCTCCTCGTAGGCCTTGGCCGTGAGAATCTGAAGCCCTCCGACGCTGGTGACCTTGATCTGACGGGTGGCCATGGAGTCGGGGACGTAGGGGTCAGGCGTGGGGACGCCGGGCAGATAGAGCGTGAACATGCCCTGCGTGTTGAGGTTTGCCAGCAACCCGGGCGTGGGGACGGTCGCCTCGAAATACTCGACCTTGAAGTGATCGAAGTTCACAGGGACCTGGGAGTAGTTCTCGACGTAGATGTTGCTGGTCGGCAGCAGAATGCCTGCCTGCGGGTCATAGATGGGCGCCACGGGGGACGGATCGAACCGGGAGATCCGCACGTTGGTGGCCGGATCCTCGTCTAGGGGGAGAAAGTCGCCGCATCCCAGGAGGCCGAGGCAGGCCACCGTCGTGGCGAGCATGAGTGCCGGGTGTCTCATTGGGTCACCTCCGCGCCTGCGCCGGTTTCCACCGGAGCCATGCCATCCTGCGTCTTCATGTCATCGTATGTCGCCTGCAGTTTCCCATAGGCTGCCCGCGCCTGGTCGCTGGTCAACGGTGTCTGGTCCTGCACCACGATCTCGTCTCCCTGGAGAATGTAGGGCGTGACCAGCACCATCAGCTCCACATCCGTCCGGCTGGTCCTCTTGCTCCTGAAGAGGTTGCCGAGGATCGGGATGCTGCCGAGGATCGGCACGCGGGATTCCGCGATCACCTCATCGCTCTTCCGCAATCCCCCGATGACCGCGGTCTGGCCGCTGCCGAGGAGCATCTCGGTAGTGGCGCTCCGCGTGTCGATCACCGGCACGTTCTGCACCCAGTCGGTCACGAAGCTCTGCTCGGGGCGGAGGTTGAGCACGACATTGCCGTCGTGGGTCACGTGAGGGGTCGTCCTGAGAATTGTCCCGACCTTACGGAACTCCGTGGTCACCTGGCGATTGCCATCTTCGTCGGTGGTAACGGTTACATAGGGAATTTCCTGCCCCACGACAATCTCGGCGCCCTTGTGATTCAGGGTGACGACGCGGGGGCTTGACAGGATGTGGGCATTGCTGGTTTCCTGAATCACCCTGAGGATGGCATCCAGATCGTACCGGTTCCGGATGATCCCGAACCGGATCTCACCAAACTTCTCAGGTTCAGGAGCCGTCTTCAGGTTCACGTACGATCGCGGGTTGTCGTAGTTTACCGCCGCCCAGTCAACCCCGAAGTCCGTCATGT
>JALOPK010000339.1 GCA_025453925.1 Candidatus Eiseniibacteriota bacterium
GTCGCGGCAGACACCATCGTCGTCGTCGGTGACGACGCGCTCGGCAAACCCCGGGATGACGCGGAAGCGCGCATCATGCTGCGACGCCTGTCTGGCCGATGGCATTGCGTGCTCACCGCGGTCGCCCTCGGAACACCGGTCGGCCGGGCCTCCCGAACGGTGGCGAGTCTGGTCAAGTTTCGATCCCTCTCCACGGCCGAGATCGACTACTATGTCGGTTCTGGCGAGCCCCGCGACAAGGCGGGCGCGTATGGGCTCCAGGGCCTCGGTTCAATGATCGTGGAACGCATTGACGGGTCCTGCAGCAATGTCGCCGGCTTTCCCATGGAAGCGTTCTTTTCGCTGGTCGAGGAGCTGCTGGGCCCACCGTGGACTCGCTTTGCCGCTTCTCCCAGTCTCAGCCCACTCTGGCCGTGAGTTCACTACTGCAGACGCTTTGATCTGGCCTTCCACGCCGTTACTTGTTCCCGAATTGTGCCCGAACAAGAGCCGTCCCCCGTTCTCAGACGCAAGGAGGTTCCACGTGCGTCGTCTCTCTGTTTCTCGCGTCACCACGACAGGTCTGCTTGCGTTGGTGGTGCTTCTTCTGGGGTTCGAGCCATTGGCGGCTCAAGGCAAACTGCCCTCAGGTGCATCCTTCCGACTGCGGGAGCTGGATCGAATCCTCGCGAAAGGCGAACGCGTGATGGGCGAACAGTCGGCTCACCTGAGCGCTGACTACCGATTCAAGACGGCAATGGCCGCGGTGGAAGAGGGCCGTGCCAAGATGGAGGAGATCCGGGATCGTTTCGGTGACCAGATCCCTGCCGACAACGCCGAGATGAAAGCCGCAGACGACCGCATCACTGCGCTGGAGACCTCGGCGGGCGCCTTGCAGGCGGGCGAGGCGCAACAGGCCACCGAGGCTCAGGCCGCGGTGGCAGAGAAGGATGCCGCCTCGTCGGACTGGCTGGCGAAGCTCAAGCCGCACGTGGTCCCGATTGGGAGGCCCGATCACAATCGCGACAAGTACCTCATTCCCAGCGCGACGCAGGAAGAGGCCGAGATGGCAAAACGCTTAGCCATCTATGCCGAGGCTGATGCGGCGCTCAAGGCCTTCCGGACGTCTCCCGAAGCGGCCAAGAAGAGTGACGAGCTGGCGCAGGTCGAGCAGGACCTGGAACATGCCCTGCAGGAATTCGCGACCTCCTGCAAATCGTACGCTGCCATGGATCTCGATGAGGCAGACCGCAAGCTGAATGACGTGAGCGACTTCATCAGCCGGCAGGAAGCCAAGGCGGGGACGTCCGAGCCGGTGATCCCTATCCAGAGAGACCAGCTCACTGACATCCAGAAGCTGATCGAGAGGGGAGCCGTTGCCGCAGGGTCGGGAGATCACAGGCCGGACCAGCTCCGAAGCCGGCTCGCGGATGTGCAGCGCCGTGACATGGCGCTTCGCCAGGCACGCATCGACCAGATGGCGATGACACCGGACAGGTTCACCGGCGGTGAGCTGAGCCAGATCAAGAACAAGGCGGGCGAGTTCCTCAAGAAGGAGTACCCGGACGCCAAGATCTTGCGCACCACGGTGATCACCAGCGACTGGAAGGAAGAGAGCCGCTGGGAGCCCACGGACGGCACCTACTCCTCTATTCGCTTTCGCACCACCCGGTCCGTGACCGTGCAGATTGCGGGCAAGCGGGGAAGCGACGTGTTCCTCTACACTCTGGACGTCAGCAAGGACAAGCAGAGCGACGGGAAATGGGGCCCGTACTACGGTCACGTGATGTTCACCGATCCGATGCGGGAGAAGAACGTCGACAAGTAGAGCCGGACTAGGGGAAGTCTGGACGTTGTTCCCGTTATCAGAATGCTCGCCCCCTCATTCCGACCTTCTCCCACGCGCAGAAGAAGCGTGCGCTGCTCCTGATGTTGCTGTGGAGCAGAGGCCTCCCCTCCACCAGCGGGAGAGGGCGAGGGTGAAGGCGCAGAAGGGCGGCCGCAGAGCGGCCATTACCGCTGAAGGCGCCGGTCCCCGTTCCCTCCCGCGGGCAGTATCGGAGCCCCGCTCCTACGCGCGAGGCGGCAGACCCGCCGTCCCCGTCACACGCCGCCGCGTGTGCATCCGTGCCCGATGGGGACTCCTCACCGCGCTGGCCGCGGCAACATGTTCGTCCCCCTACCTCACCAACCGTGTCCGGGACGCCGCCGACATCGCTACCGTCTCGTTCGGGTATGGCGTCGGCGCCCGAGCCCGGGTGAGTGCGATCGGAACCGGTGTGTTCGCCAATCGGGATCTTGGAGGACTCAGGGGTGGGCATTTCGATCCCTGGTGGGGCGATGAGAACGGTTCGTTCCTCACGGATGTGGACCTCCTGATCTATCGGATGGAAGTGTTCCCGGCACCGGGTGAGGCCCCTGACCGGCGCCATAAGGGCTTCATGGCGGTCGGCGTTGGACCATGGACACGAGCCGGGGAGTTCGAGCTGTTCAGGCAGTCCTCCCGCACGCCCCACTTCTACACCCAGATCGAAGTTGCTGCAGGACTGGGGCCCTCTCTCCGCGTGGGCTTCAACCCCGGCGAGCTCCTGGATTTCCTGTTCGGGCTTTCGGGTGCCGACCTCTTCGGCGACGACATCGAAGATGACGACGAGCACGATCCGGCAGTTCATCAGTCGTAGACCACACGTATCCCGCCGCACTGAGGCCGCTTCGTGTTGATGGAACCCACAGTTCGGAACCGCGCGCTGGAGCTTCTTTCGACCCATTCCCACCGCTATCCCGCCTGGCGCATCGTCGACGCGTACAAGCTTCTGTTCCAGGCGTGCATGGGACCGGGACATTCCGTCTCCGACAGTGCGGAGGCACGCCGGAGGTTGTTCTCAGAATGGAATCAGATCCCGGCGGCGCCTGGCAAAGTGCTCCAGGAGGATGTCGGCCTTCACGCTCCCTTGTGGCGTCTGCATCTGGGAGCAGCGAAGGCCCAAGGCATCGCACCCGACACCGTGCTGGGAGAATTCCTGCGCTGCGTCCACGCCTTTCCACGACGGCCGGGGATTCTGGTCCACATGTGGTCTCTCCTGATGGGCGAAATCCGTTCAGGTCGCGTCGCCGTGACGGATGCGGCAGATCTCGACGTCGCAGACCTCCGCCTGCGTGAGAGCGGGTTCCCGATGCCTCGCCACTCCGCGGCATTCCACCAGACCTACTCCCCCGCCTATCGACTCGTGGGCACCGCCGTTCGGGGAACATCCCTCAGGGAGTCCACCGGGAATGGCCGATAGACGTCTGATGAGAATGGCGCCGGAGCGGCTGATCCGAGCGAACCAGGCAGCGCGGTGTCGCGGACCCGAGCCCCTGCGCGGCATGGAGGACCAGGAATGCAGATGACGGCGGACAGCCTGAGACGCCCATGCCCGACGGCGAAATGCGGCCAAACAGGAAGGCCCGTACGCCTCTTCGCGCACGGGCCTGTGGTATGCCTCGGGACCCGAGGCCCGCTTAGCCTCAGCTGAACCCGGAAGGCCTGCCGCCGCAGCCCGACTCTCCCGCGCTCGTCCTGGAGAACACCAGCTCGGTTCGCTCCGACGAACACGACGGGCACGGTGGGGGCACAGACCGCTCAGCAACGGGCCGGAGTCGTGAGAAGCGGCTGCCGCAGGCATCACAACAGTATTCGTACATCGGCATGGTCGGAATCCTCCTCAAGTGCAACGTGGGCCTTATGCCGCGCCTCTCGGGTGTACGGTCGCATGCCGCCGCCACGCGTCAATCCGGACGCGACATCCTGCCCGCCGATTTTTCATGTCGTTCCAGCAGATCACCACCAGATGGCTCCCACCTTCTTGAGGTGTTGAGTTTCGTATTTCCCGAGAACTATAGAGAAATATCGCGCATTGGTCCGACGAAGTCAAGACCTCCGTGTTCTCAGGTGGTGGCCACCAGGAAGACTCCCGCGGCGACCCATGGCATCGACATGGTTCGCAGCAGCGCGCACGTCCCCTCTGCAGCCCCCCCTGGCAAGCGCACGTGCCGCCGAAGCTGCACGGTGAGTGGATGGAAGGCAGGAAACCTGCATGTCACGCCCCAGGCCTATCCGCTCGTC
>JALOPK010000340.1 GCA_025453925.1 Candidatus Eiseniibacteriota bacterium
CCGCCGACAACGCGGCCAAGTACGCGCTGATGGTCTCGGGCGAGCGTGATCCGGATCAGTTCGACACCATCGGCGATTGGCGCTTCGTGCTGGCCTTCGGGCCGCTTGGCGATCTGGCGCCTGGCCAGACGCTCCCGGTCACCGTTGCGATCGTGAGCGGGTTCGACACCAACCAGATCAGGGTCAACGGCGCACAGGCCAAGGCCATGTTCGACGCTGATTTCCGCGGCCCCGCCGCTCCTGACGCGCCAGGATTCCTCGCGACCGCCATCGATCGCGGCGCCCGGATCGTGTGGCGCAATAGTTCCGAAGCCAGCATCGACCCGATCTCCCAGTATGCCGACTTCCAGGGCTACAATGTTTGGCGCTCGCCGAACGGCCTGGACTGGACGCTTGCGCAATCCTGGGATCTCCCTGATTCCCTTGGGCTCAACATCGGGTGGCCGCCCCCCGTCAGCACCGTCCAGGGCTACGACTACGAGTACACCGACACTGGTCTCGGCAATGGATTCCCGGTGCGGTACGTGGTCACGGCCTTCGATGACGGCGGCAACGGTGACGGTATCAATACCCCCGCGTATGATGAGCGGAACAGTGGCGTCGGCGTGCTGGAATCGAGCCGAGGCGCTGACTTCCAGCAGCTCATCTACCCCGCCGGGACGCCCAAGGCAGCCGGCGTGGTGGATGAGGTCTACGTCGTGCCAAACCCCTACATCGGTTCTTCGCGCCTCGAGCAGGTTCCGCGGACGGACGAAGCCGGTGTCCGGCAGTATTACAAGGACATCGAGTTCCGCGGGCTGCCCGGTGAGTGCACCATCGAAGTCTACACGATGGGCGGAGACCTCGTGCAAACCATTCACCACGATGATGGCCTGTCGTGGCACGCCTGGAACCTGCGGACCCGGCTGAACATGGAGATTCTCGCGGGCATCTACCTCTACAGGGTGTCCGATGCAAACGGCAACGAGCACATCGGCAAGTTTGTCGTGGTGAAGTAGAGGAGCAGGGTATCATGAGACACAAGGAGGGAAGCATGAGACGAGCAATGGCGATACTGGCGCTCGTGGTTCTCCTGCTCCCGGCAGCGAGCTTCGGCGTGGACCGGGTCGGGACTACGGCGTACCAGTTCCTCAAGATCAACGCGGGTGTCCGCGGCATCGGCATGGGTAATGCCCTGGTAGCCGGCGCCGCCGATGCTTCGGCGTTGTTCTGGAACCCCAGCGGCATCGGCTGGATGGATAATCGTGAGGTGGCGCTCACCCGCGTCAACCTTCCCGCCGACATCAGCTATGAGCTGGCGGCGATTGCATGGCCCATGGGTGAGATGGGCGTCCTCGGCCTCCAGGCCGGCGTGCTCCACATGGATGACATGGAAGTGCGCACCGCCGAGACCCCTGAGGGCACCGGCGAGTACTTCACCGCATCCGACATCCAGGTCGGCCTGTCGTTCGGGAAGATGGTCACGGACCGATTCTCGTTCGGGCTGACCGGCAAGTACCTTCGTGAAGAGCTGGCGGAATACGTGTCCAGCGGCTTCACGGTGGATGTCGGCCTGCAGTACCAGACCGGCTTCAGATCGCTGCGGCTCGGCATGGTGATGCAGAACTACGGGCCTGACGGCAAGTTCGACGGGTCGTTCCTCGACTACCGCCAGAGCGCGGGCACGGGAGCAGACCCCGAGGAACGCGACTTCGAAGAAGCCCGGCAACCCATGACGTTCAAGGCCGGTGTGGTCGCCGATCTGGAGACCATGGCCGGTTTCGACATGGGAGGCAATATGGGCGGCACCGCCGCGCTCCAGTTCGAGCATCCGTCTGACAATGCCGAGCGGGTGAACAGCGGTGTGGAGTTTACTTACGGGCCGCTGGCGCTTCGTGCCGGGTACAACTTCGGCTACGACGTTGACGGATTCACCTTCGGCTTCGGCGTGCGGCAGGCGTTTTCCGGCACCGCCGTCAGGCTCGACTATGCGTATGCGGACATGGGTGATCTGACCGACACCAGCTCATTCATGACCCAGCCGCACCGGTTCGGCCTGGCCATCGAGTTCTAGGGTGCCTGCCACCGGAGCTGACGGAGGAAACCACATGATGAAGCCGACCACTCTACTCTGCATGGTTCTTGGCATGGGCGTCATCCTGACCGGATGCGGTCTCATCGAGCCGGGACCCGACAATGTAAAGCCGAACGTAGCCCCCGAGACGGTGCTGACGGCATTCCCCCCCGATGTGTACGACCACACGGTCACCTTCAACTGGAAGGGGCAAGACTCGGACGGGATCGTCGTCCATTTCGACACCCAGGTTGATGACGGAGCCTGGATCCGCACGACCAGGTCGGATACGACCATCCTTTTCGCGGTCGCCGATGATGCGATGCACACCTTCAAGGTCCGCGCCTACGACGATGACGGCGCGGTCGACGGTTCTCCGGCGCAGCGGTCATTCACGGCCACGAGCATCGCCCCCGAAACTGAGTTTCTGGTGGTGCCCGCGGAGAGCGCGGCGGTCGGGCCTGCCCTGACGATCCAGCTCGACGCTGACGATCCGGACGACAAGAACTTCATGTGGCGCTATCGCGTCGATGAGGGCACGTGGAGCGAATGGACCGCCGATTCGGCCTTCGCCTTCGCGCAGCCTTCTATCGTCCCGGGCGCGCTGGGAGTCCTGCCCGTCGGATATCACACCTTCTACGGCCAGGCACGAGATGCGGCGGGGATCATCGATCCGACCCCCATCAGCACCATCTTCCAGGTCGCGGAAGGCACCGAGCCGACCACCTCCGTGGTGATCAGCCAGGTGAACGGCCGGGCGACCTATACCGACTACTCGATGTTTACCGGGGTCGACAACCGCAACGCGGTGCACTTCGAGGTCAGCGCGAGCGCCGCCGCCTATAGCGGCGTGCTCGCCGGGTTCTCCTACATCTGGACTGCGGCCGCAAACCTGCCGACGGCGTCGTTCTCGGCCTGGTCCGACCAGGCAGTGTTCGACTTCGCCGACGTGGCCCCTGGCCAGTACTGGTTCATCCTCAAGGCACGCGACACCGCCGGCAGCGAAGACACCACGCCGGAGAGTCTCTACGTGGACATCGTCGATCCGCGGACGGATCTCGATCCCGACGCGATTCTCCTGGTGCAGGAGACCCGCAACGGTTCGGGCGCCCCGGGGAGCCCACGGCTCACCGCGGTGAACGAATACTACGCGACGATGCTCGCCGGGCGGACCTACACGCTCGTGAACTACGAAGACCTCCGGGCCGTGAACCGGTACGTATCGCCCGCCGTCGCGGGACGCTACGGTCTGATCATCTGGATCGATGATGACAGCAGCGACCATTGGCTGTTCTCAGTGGTGAATCCGGAGAACATCAGGTTCCTCCGCGAGTATGTCGCGCTCAAGGAGACCTACACGACCCTGGCCGAGCCGACGCACCTGCTCCTGTCACACTGGAACTTGCCCGGCGCGAGCAATGTCGACCTGGCGTTCCTCACCGACGTGTTCGGCGTGGCGTCGCCGTCTACGAACGGGAACGACAAGACGCTCCTCGCGGCACAGGGCCAGGGGCCTCTGGCGGGGACAAGCCTCCAGGTTGACCCGGCGAAGGTCCCGGGCAGTTGGGCGGGGAAGATCAACAAGGTCTGGGCCTTCGAAGGGCCGGCCGGCTCGACCGAGCTCACGACCTGGGTCTCCTCCCCCGCGGACACCATGGACGGGCGCACCAATGCCTATCACCATGCGACCGCAAGCAAAGAAGTCGTGATCACCGGGTATCCGCTCTTCTTCATGACGGACGCGCCGGTGTTCATGGATCGCGTTCTGCAGGCGATGGGCTTCTAGCTCCCATCCACGTGCACATTCGCCCCGCGGCGGCCTCCGCCGCGGGGCGAATCGTTAGGTGTGGGGGTTCACGGTTCACGGTGCACGATGTGCGGCGGCCGCCCGACGCTCCTGTAGGAGCGACGTGAGTCGCGACAGAGCGGAGCGGATGAGATCTTACTCGATCGTGGCTGAAGCCATTCACACGGGCATGAGCGGTGATCTTTCTGTCGCAGCGCCCTCAATCGCGATTGGCTGCTTCG
>JALOPK010000341.1 GCA_025453925.1 Candidatus Eiseniibacteriota bacterium
CGGGGAAGCACGAACGGCCCCCGTCGGATCTCCACGATGCGCGGCGGGGGGTCATCATCAGCAAGAAACCAGAACAGTCCGTTGTCCGGCCCGACGAAGTACATGCCTCGCGCGTGCACGGCGATGGGACGACGGGCACTCCCCACCCCAGGGTCCACTACCACCAAATGCACCGTACCCACCGGGAAATAGGGGACGGCGGCGCGGACGGCGAGTGACGCCTTGACCACATCGCCTTGGCCGATGCTGTGGGTAAGATCCACCAGCCGGCACTCCGGGGAGATCCGCAGGATTACACCCTTCATCACTCCCACGTAGGGATCGTCGAGCCCGAAGTCGGAGGTCAGGGTGATGACAGGATGGGGTACGCTCATGCTACTCCTCCTCAGCGACAATCTCCTTCAGCCAGAGCACCGAGCCCTGCCCCGGATCAGTGGGATCGATCAGGCGTTCACGCAAGATGGAGAGCCCGGCGGGGGGCAGGGTGCATCGGTCGGGATCCGGGACACGCCCCAGAAGGAGGGCGCTCATGAGAACCGGCTTCCCGACTCCGTCGGTAATGCACCAGTACTCCCGGGATTCACGGGCGAGGAACTGAAGACGTCGCCAATGGACGCGCACCTTTTCCGATCTCAGTTCATCCGCCCGCGCGATGAATCGGGTGAGCTGCTGGAGGGCCTGTGACAAGTCCTCCAGTTCACGATATGGAGACGGGGAGAAGCTGATGTCCAGATCACCTTCGGCTGCCCGACGTATGCTGCTCACGAAACGTCTCAGGGGTACCTGCAGGCTTCGTGGGAAGTACACCACCCACGCCGCAGCGATGAATGCAGTGACCAGGAGGACCCCGAGGAGATTCCGTTCTCCCCGGGAGACAAGGCTCGCGATGTCCGCTACATCCTTCTCGATGCCGGAGCGGGCGCGGTCCACCACCGCCTGACCCACCGCGGTCATCGCTCGGCTGAGCGTGTCGAGCCGTGCGTCGAACCACCAGGCAGTATCCTCTCGGATCGGCATGCGCATCAGCAGGCTGTCGGCATCCAAGGCGCGCAGCCCCGCCTGGATCTCGAGCAGGATGCTGTCTCGTGCACCGGGCTCGACGTGAACGGCGTGCTGCAGCAACTGGTCCAATTCGCCGTTGCGGAGCTTCAATTCGTTTCGGGCATGATCACGGAACGAGTAAAGGCTCGCGACGAAACTCGGCGATGTGCCGGCGAGCGATTCAAAGGTTGCGGCAAAGAAACACGCGAGCTTTCTGCTGGTGCTCACCAAAGAATCCTGCGTGTCGAACCCCAGCGACTCAGCCAAAGCTGAGACCGCGGATATGTGTTCGCGCGTGCGTGCCGCGGAAACGCTGTCACCCAGGAAGGCGAAGCTCCGCGAGGTGCGCCGGGCAAGGGCCGTCTCCACGAGGTACCGATGCCCGAACGCTTCTTGCCGCACGTGGCGGCGGGTCAGCGTTTTCACGCTTCGCTCGACCCGCTGCAACTGGCTCAGGCCGATCGCCATCACTGGCGCCATCGCACACGCGGCAACCGCCATGCCGACCGTGAGATGGAACCTGAGCGACGATCGTTTGGCCATGTTCGTGCTAGTGTGGTGATCGCGTGGAATGGCATTCGCGGACGAGGCCGTCGCCCCGCAACCTACCAAAGCGTGTCGTGGCGGACATGGCGCGTTGCGGTCTAGTCGATAGTAGCGCGCATGGCCGTGCAGCAGATTCGGCACGCCGGATCGCCGCCGTCGTCCACCGCATCACGATCCCGCCTCCGCGACCGCGGGAAGCCGGTCTCCAAGGCTCGCAAGCGTTTTGATGGCAGACTCCGTGCCCACGACGAGGAGCGTGTCCCCCGCCTTCAATTCGAGCTCTGGTCCCGGTGAAGGCAGGAGTTGAGTCGTGAGGGCGGAACGCCCATCATCCGCGATCGAGGTGGCGGGCCGCTGCACGCCAATGATGAGCAAGTCGAATCGCTGCCGGAATCGCAGCTGGCCGACGCTTCGGCCCCACAATGCAACGGGTGCCTTGACCTCGGCGACCTGGTGACCATCAGCCAATTCGGCCTTGATCACTACCTCGAAGCTCAGCAGGCTTGTGGCCAATCCTCTTGCGGCATCGGTCTCCGGATCGATGACGCGGTGCGCGCCTACGCGTTGCAGGATGCGCTGGTGGAGCTCCGAGCCGGCGCGCGCGACGATGGTCTGCACACCGATATCGCGGAGTATGGCCGTTGCCAGGATGGAGACCTCCTGGTTCTCGCCGAATCCCACTACCGCCACATCCACATGCTCGAGGTTCAGCCTCGATATCGCGTCAGCATCAGTGCACTCAACGCACACCGCCTCGGCGACGTAGTCCTTGATGTTTTCGACCCTGGACATGTCGTGGTCGAGGGCGATGACGTCGGCGCCTTCCCCCGCCAGATCCAGTGCCAGCCTTGAGCCGAAACGACCCAGCCCCAGCACAGCGAAGCGCATCGAGGTTTTTTTCTTCATGGTTCCAGGGTGTCCCGTCCCGGACGAGGGTCCCGCCGGCCGCGAAGGGCCGGCCACCGGTGAGTAATGGAATCTCCGGGACAAGGTAGCGGGTGGCCCTGCATCGTGCACCTCTAGCAGTCTTCCGGCGTCTCAAACTCAGTGCCGTCACTTGGAGGCATCCACACCCCAAGGAGCTCAGTACAGGCAGTCCCAGGGCGTTGTCGCCACCCGTTCGTCAGCCCGAGCCCGCGCAGGGTGCGCAGGGCGCCGGCGTACTCGCGAGCGCTTACCCTCCGACCGAGCGTTGCGTGCGTTTCGGCGCCATGCACTGGCTCGAACTGGCCCAAGAGCGAAACATGAACGGCTCTGGAGAGCCGCTCGGCGATGAAGGTGAGCGTGCTGTCGGTAGCAGCCGACAGACCCGGGAGGATCAGGTGGCGGACGATGACTCCACGGGCGGCCGTTCCATCGCCCTGATACCTGAGAGGGCCTACTTGCGCGAGCATGGCCATGGCAGCCCGTCGGCTCGCGTCGAAGTACTCCTGCGCTCCCGAGAACTCCCGGGCCTCCTCCGGACTCGAGTAGCGGAGATCGGTGAGATACACGTCCACGGTGTTTGCCAGCTTCTTGAGGCTCTCCTCGGTGACAAATCCAGATGTGTTGTAGACTATCGGGATGGAAAGCCCGCGGGCTCTCGCCATGCTGACAGCAGACATGATGTGAGGGATCCATGGCTCCGGCGTCACCAGGTTGACGTTGTGGCAACCGAGGTTCTGGAGATGAAGGAAGATGTCGGCGAGATCCCCGGGCGAGTAAGTCCTCCCGACCAGGGGGCGGGACTGACTCCAGTTGTGGTTCTGGCAGTAGACGCATCGAAGCGGGCACGACGAAAAGAATACCGTTCCGGAACCCCGGCAGCCGGATATCGGAGGTTCTTCGCCGAAGTGTCGGCCGAATCGATAGATCAGAAGTTCCGCTCCTGCCCCGCAGCGGCCTGTGGCCCCGGCGAGACGGTTCACGCCGCAGCGGTGGGGACAGAGCCGGCATGCAGCAAGCAACTCCCGACACTCCCGATCCCAGTGCGATGATGATTCCGCGCGTGAGAGCATCAGGCAGACACAGTGAGACTTGATCCACTGGCATACGGGCGCCTTCGCCGCAACGCCGCCCATGCCGCGATGTCTGACCCTCGAAGCGGATGGGCAAGGGAAAGCAGCGGGGTGGAATTCAAGCGTCGGGGGGACGGGATGCCCATTCCCGGATGGCGAGCGAAGCACACGAGGCCATCGTCATGGGCGCTCCCGCTCGCGGGCCAGGTGTGAGGGGGATCCGGCCGGGGCATGATCCGGGCTGGTTCCCTCTGACATGCCTTGGGCAGTGTGCGGACCCCGGGTGTTCCCCGGTCGCGGCACCCACCCTCCCTAGTGCAGTGTCCGAACAGAGGCTTTACAACGTTCGATCGTGGCGAGGATGGTGTCGACATCCTTGGTCCATGTGAATGGCTTCGGAGCTGCATTGTTCTCCGCGAGGTAGTCGTTGATGGCGGAAACAAGGTGTTCGATGCTTTGAAACACGCCCCGGCGGATCCGCTTGCGGGTGATC
>JALOPK010000057.1 GCA_025453925.1 Candidatus Eiseniibacteriota bacterium
CTTCGCGGTGACCAAGGGCCTGTATGGGTTTCACGTGATGTTCACGTCGAAGGACGGGCACAAGACCTCCTCGTTCAATGGCACGTCGTGCGTGACCCGGGATCTGGACCGGGAACTGATCACCTGCGGCTCCGTGGATCGCCTGTTGCGCGAGTCGGTCGAGCAGACCGATCCGCAGGGCCTGTCCGGCAGGTTCGTCGGCGATCTCATCCTGACGCCCGACGTCTTCGCTGACTTCCTCGGCCTCTACTTGGACACGTTCCTCCGGGACAGCGCTCTGATCGCCGGCACGTCACGGCTGAAGGACAAGCTGGACCAGCAGGTATCGGCACCCTGCATCACTGTTCACGACCTTCCGCGGTCCGCCGAACTGGCCAGCAATCACTTTCTGACACCAGACGGTTTTCTGGCGCAGGACCACACCATCATCGATCGCGGCACGCTCAAGACATACCTTCTGTCGCTGTACGGCGCGCGCAAGACGGGGCTGGCCCGGGCCTTGAACGTGGGAACGTCCTGCATTGTCGAGGCGGGCGACCGCGGAATCGACGATATCGTTGACGGCGTGGAACGGGGTATCATCCTGGGGCGCTTCTCCGGGGGGAATCCCGGCGAGAGCGGAGACGTATCGGGCGTTGCGAAGAACAGCTACTACGTCGAGGACGGACAGGTGCGCTATCCTGTCACGGAGACGATGATCTCCTCGAATCTCCTCGACCTCTTCGCCAATGCCGGGGCCGTGTCGAGCGAGCGGGTGGACTTTGGCTCAACGATTCTGCCGTGGGTACGCTGCACCGGGGTGACGATCTCGGGGAAGTAGCGCCCTCCAGACAAGCGCGCCGCCGGCCCGTGGGCCGGCGGCAGCCGTTCATCGCCGGAACTATCGTTCGGAGGCTTCTCCCGGGGTGAGTCGTGCGCCCACGGCGACTCCGCCGGTGCTCCGTTCATACTCCCCTACGGTGTTGGACTCTGTCGAGACTTGGGCGGCATTCCGGGCCTTGCCCTTGAAGTAGTAAGTGACCGCGGGGTCACCGATGCCCGCCGCGAAATCGTACTGAGTGGTCGGGGCGCTCACTGTCTGCCACACGGAACCCGTTGCGGCAAAGTACGGGCTGGTGCTGCGATAGAGATCGTAGGCAGCGGCAAGCGCGACCGGATCCCAGAGGAGCCGGGCCGTGGTGGAACTCACGAGCTGAATGGAAAGCACCATGGCCTCCAGAGGCGCCCAGCCGACGGCGTGCCAAAACCCGTGGGAGGTGCGATAGGTTGCCCCCGCCGAGGTGCCGACGGGTGAGCTCTGACCCAACGTCCCGTTCACCGCATAGGTAGCGCCGGACGTCGGACCGCCGCCGGCACCGATGACGGACTGCTGCAGGAAGTAGGTTTGCGCATGGGCGGCTGAGGATGCCGCCACCAGCACCACCACGGCGATCGCGATTGGCCTCATGCTCGACCTCCTTGAGAAATCCGCTACGGGACGGGCCATCTCGGTCATCCAACACAGGAAGCTACGCCGGGCGGTTCCCGGCGCAAGTACGGGCCTTGATGCGGGCGTGCCGATACCATGCTTGCGGGTGCTCACAATCCGCTCACAAAGCCCCTCGAGAAGGGATGTATGGGAGGACAACCAGAGTGTCTCCATCCAGTCATGGCGGAGACGACCGGGGATCAGGGTGCGATGGCCGCCTGGAGCACCCCCGCGACGAATGAGTCATACTCGCCGCCGGCAGCCTGGTGCGCATCCCCGTCCCGGCCACAATCAGCGTCGAGGCGCACACCCTCCAACAAGAGGCGATCCCGCTCCCACACCATGTCCAACACGCAGGGTCCGGCCAACTCGAGCACCCTCTGGACGTGAAGGGAAAGCCCCGTGGTGAGGGCAGCCCGGACTTCATCGAGACGAACGCCGCTCACCGGGCCGGAGACTGAGACACCGGTGAACACGGGGGTCGCATCCCCCTGGGCGCAGCGTTCCACGAGTATTCCCCGCGGGCCGCGCAACATCGCGCCGGCCGCGTGCAGTTCATCCCGGTCGGCGACGAGGATGCATTCGGGAACGCCGACCCGGACCCGGGAGACCCGGAGCGGAAAGCCCAGAACGGAAGCCCGGGGATCTCGCCCGACGTCCGTCGCCGAGTCAAGAAGAAGCCAGGGGCTCACCGGCACCCCTTCCCGCTCCAGTACCCTTCTCCAGTGCAGGGGGTGATCCAACAGCGCACGGGTGTGCAGAGGGGGAGTCGCCACAGGGAACCCCGCGTCCGACAGCGCGCACGCCAACCGAAAACCCAGGTGAGTGAACCCCTGCACGAACGCCATGTCGATGCCCTTCGGCAGAGGGGCAATCGGGCCGTCATGGTCAAGGGGTAGAACGAGAGGCGCGACCTCGTGACCAAGCGCGCGCAGGGCCGCGATGAAATGGGAGAAGTTGGCGCTCTCTGAGGGAATCATCACGGCAATGTGCATGGGATCTCCGGCGTCTCGAGTGCCCTCACCCGGCGCAGACGAGTGTGATCCGGAGAGCATAGGTTGCGCGGCGGCCTTTGGCAACCTCGCCCGGATGCCCTCGATTTGGACCTCCATCTTGCCCGGACTCCGTCGATAGGTTACTTCCGGCCCTGGCCCCGTGCGGGGCACGACCAACCCTCTCCACGAGCACGCGGCAATGAAAGCACCACCACATCCCCCGGTAGCGACAAGCCCGCTGGAGGAGCTTTCGGCCCGGATCGCCAGCAATCCCACAATCCGCGGGGTGTTCAGCGATCTATCCCGGCACATCCGTGTGCCCCATCCCGGGATCGTCGCCGGCTCCGCTAAGGCCCTCCTCATTGCCGGGCTATCGCGTGCTCTGGAGACCCCGCTCGTGGTGGTCACCTCGACCGCCGCACGGGCGCGGTGGATCCTGGATGACCTTCGCGTCGCGGAGTGCCGGCAACCGCTCTTCGAGTTCCCGGACAGCGAGGTTCTGCCCTACGAGGAAAGCAGCCCTGACTCGGATGTGACTTCGCAGCGGATGGCGGCACTGGCGGCGATCCGTTCCGGACTCCCCTGCATCGTCGTCACCACCGCAACCTCGTTGCTGTGCTACGTTCCCCGGCCCGCGGAGGCCCCGGCCGCGGCGGGTCCGCTGGTCGAGGGCGCCCAGGTCGGGTTCACCCTTGTGGTGCATGCGCTGCTCCAGTCGGGATTCACCAGGACCGCTCTGGTGGAGGAGATGGGCCAGTTCAGCGTGCGCGGCGGGATCATCGACGTGTTTCCCCCCGGGGTCGAAGATCCCCTTCGAATCGAGTTCGACGGTGATACCGTGGCGTCGCTTCGCTCGTTCTCCTCGCAGACGCAACGATCCATCGAGGTCGTGCATCGGGTAGACCTCGTGCCCCGGGATGAACTCGTCTCGGTGAACCCCGCGTCATGGGACCACGATCCAGAGCCGCCCTTCCTGCGGCGGGCGCGCGAGCTGGGAGTCAGCGAGGAGCAGGTGGACCGCATGCTCCTCGTGCTGCAGCAGGATCCCCTCCACCCGTGCCGGCGTTGGCTCTACCCCCTCTTCGGCATCGAGCCGGTGTCGTTCCTGGATCTCCTGCCCCGGGGGACTCTGTGCATCGTGGACGATTTCGACGGAGCCACCGGCGAACTAGACCGCGCCCATGCGGAAGTCCATGAGCAGCACGCACGCAGGCTGAAGTTGGGCACGCTCCTGCCCGTGCTGGCGCCTGACGTGCTCTTCTCGGAACCGGCCCGGCTGGCGGCGCGGTTCGCCGCGGAGGCCTCGCTCATCTTCCGTTTCGTCGACGACGAGGGTCCTCTCAGGATACAACATGCGGAGGCGATCGGCGGCAGCATCCCGGTGCTCAAGGAACGGCTCGAGGCTCTGACGCGCGACGGATATGACATCTGGGTGTCGTGCGAGAACGAGGGGCAGCGTGAGCGACTCGAAGAGCTTGTCGGATCTCCCGCGCACGTGCGGATCTGGGCAGGCGGCCTCAGGCACGGCTTTCTCTGGGCCGAAGAGCGCATCGCCCTCTTCACCGACCAGGACATCTTCGAGCGGTATGCCCGGCGGCGGCGCACCAGGCGCCACCACGCGGGGTTTTCCCCGTCGCGGGTGCTTGAGCTGAACCCCGGCGACATCGTCGTGCATGCGTTCCACGGGGTCGGACGATTCGAGGGACTCGCGCGCATCACCGTGATGAACCGCGAACAGGAGGTGCTGACCCTCTCCTATCGCGGCGGCGACAGGCTTCACGTGCCGGTCGAGCAGTCTAATCTCGTCGACCGCTACCTTGGTCCCGACGCCCGTGCACCCGCGTTGGATTCCCTCGGCGGCGTTCGCTGGAAGCACACCAAGACGCGGGTCCGCAAGGCGGTCCAGGATCTCGCTCAGGATCTCCTCCGCCTCTACGCCGCGCGACAGGCCGTTCCCGGCTTCGCCTTCCCCGAAGGCAGCCACTGGGAGGACGAAGTGGCCGCAAGCTTCCCCTTCCAGGAGACGCCCGACCAACTCACCGCATGGAGCGAGATCAACGCGGACATGGCGTCGCCTCGGCCCATGGATAGGCTCATCTGCGGAGACGTCGGGTACGGAAAGACCGAGCTGGCAGTCCGTGCGGCGTTCAAGGCGGTGCTGGCCGGCAAGCAGGTGGCGGTGCTGGTGCCCACCACCATCCTCGCTGAGCAACACCTCAACACCTTCCGCGAACGCCTTGCCGAGTACCCCGTGCAGATCGAGATGCTCTCCCGGTTCCGTTCCCGCCAGGAGCAGAAGGAGGTCGTGCGCAGACTCGCCGAGGGTTCCATGGACATCGTGATCGGCACCCACCGCCTCCTCCAGCGCGACATCGGATTCAAGGACCTTGGGCTCGTGGTCATTGATGAAGAGCAGCGGTTCGGCGTCGCGCACAAGGAGCGCCTCAAGCAGCTGCGGACTCAGGTCGAGGTGCTCACCATGACCGCAACCCCGATTCCCCGCACGCTCTACCTCGCGCTGGCGGGAGCACGGGACATGAGCGTCGTGAACACGCCGCCTCAGGGCAGGGTTCCCCACAAGACCATCGTGTCGGCCTTCGACGAAGGGCTCATCATCGAGGGGATCCTCCGGGAGCTGGGGCGCGGCGGGCAGGTCTATTTCGTGCACAACCGGGTGGAATCGATCCTCGCCATGACCGCATTGCTGCGCAAGTTGCTGCCCCAGGTCAGGTTCGAGATCGCCCATGGCCAGATGAGCGAGCGAACCCTCGAGGATGTGATGCATGCCTTCATCGGTCGCAAGATCGACGTGCTCGTATGCACCATGATCATCGAGTCGGGGCTCGACATTCCCGGTGTCGACACCATCATGATCAACCGGGCGGACCGTTTCGGCCTCGCCCAGTTGTATCAGTTACGCGGACGGGTCGGACGCGGCACCCGGCAGGCATACGCATACCTGATGGTTCCCCCCTTCCGAACCCTCACGCCCCAGGCCCGCCGCCGGCTCGAGGCAATGAAGCAGTTCTCGGAGCTCGGCTCGGGTCTGCGGCTTTCGCTGCTCGATCTGGAGATTCGCGGCGTGGGCAACATCCTCGGCCGTGACCAGCACGGACACGTGGCGGAGGTGGGGTTCCACCTCTACTGCAGCATGCTCGAGGAGGAGGTGCGTCGGCTCAAAGGCGAGGAGATTCCTCCGCGATACGAACTGACCGTGCAGACCGTCCCGCCGGTCGCCCTTCCCGAATCGTATGTGCCTGATGAGACCATGCGCCTGGAGATCTACCGCCGCCTTGGCCGGGCCGACTCGGCGGAGGCGGTGCGCGGAGTGCGCGAGGAACTGATTGACCGGTTTGGAGGTTGTCCGGGGCAGGTGGAACGGTTGCTCAAAGCGGTACGGTTGAAGATCTTGCTGCAGGCTCACCCGATCCAGTCCGTCCAGTGGAGCGAAGGCGACCTGGCCATCGTCCTCGACCCGGCCGCGACTCCGCCCGCGTTGCTGGTGCATGCCGCCGCTTCTTGCGGCGGGATTTGGCGCACGGATCGACGGGGCGCAACCGCCCTGCATTGTTCGCTGGGCCGCCCGACGCCGTCGGGTGCGGAACTGGATCCGGTGCTCGATGCACTGGAGAAAGGAGCATGATGTGATAAGTGTGATACTCTCTCTCTCCCTCCTGGCAGCGACTCCTGAGGACTCGACCCTGGGATCGCGGGTCGAGGGCATCGCCGCGGTGGTGGGAGGAGAACTGATTCTCCGCAGTGATCTCGACGGTCTCGTGGAGTATGAGATACAGCAGCGGAAGCTGGCATCCCCCGATGACAGCACCCTGGCGCGCCTGAGAGGCGAGATGCTGAACCAGCTCATCGACGACCGGCTATTGCTCAACCATGCGCGCCAGGAGACCCTCACGGCCACGTCTGACGAGATCGAGGCCACCCTTCAGGAGCGTGTCGAACAGATACGATCACGTTTCCCCTCCGAGTCGTCGTTCATGGCCCAGTTGGAGGCTGAAGGTCTCGACATGCCGCGCTTCCGCGAGCTCCAGCGGCGGGTGGTGGAGGAACAGCTCCTCAAGGCCAAGCTCCAGGAACAGCTGCGCAGCGAGTGGAGGATTCAGGTGAGCGAATCGGAGGTGCGCCGTTTCTGCGACGAGCGCGCCGACGAAATCCCTGACACCCCGGAACGGGTCGAACTGCAGCACATCCTGCTCAAGCCCGGCCCGGCGCCCGCGGTCCGTGCCGCGCAGGACTCGCTTCTGGCAAGCCTCAAGGCCCGGTTGGCGGCCGGAGAGTCATTCGACGCGCTGGCCCGGGAGTACTCGGAGGACGCCAGCGCGTCACTGGGCGGCGACCTCGGCTACTTCGCCCGCGGATCCATGGTGCCCGAGTTCGAGACGGCGCTGGAGCGCATGCAGCCGGGAGAGGTGTCCGGCGTGGTCGAGACCCGATTCGGCCTTCATCTGATCCAACTGGTCCAACGGGACGATGGTGGTTTCAAGGCGCGCCATATCATTAGGCTCCTGCCTCAGACGGCGGATGCCGAAGCAATGGATCCGGTGATCAACGAGATCTACGCGAAGAGCGCGACCATGAGCTTCGGCGAGCTGGTTGCCCTGTATTCCGCTGATGCCGACACGAAGAACGGCGAGGGGCGACTGGGCACAGTGGCCCCGTCAACGCTGGGAACTGCCCCCTTGGGTGCCCTGCTGGACACACTCCCCGAACGCACCCTCTCCGCGCCGCTCACCGACGAGGCGGGCGTGCACATCTACCGGATCGAACGGCGGCTGCCCGCGGGAAAGCCGGCCTGCGAGGAAATCGCAGCAGGCATTCGTGACCTGCTCATGGCCGAGAAGCTGGAAGCCAAGCTGGCGGGTCTGCTCGCAGACCTGCGTCGCGAGACGTACATCGAGGTAAACGAGTGACTCTGCGCGTCCAGCCCTTTCTGACAATCGCTCGCGCCGTCAGGTCCGTGCGACGAATACCCCCGTCTCGAGACCTCCTGACGAGCCTCATGGCGGCCAGCACCGTGTTCGTGACCGGGTGCGGGGAGCGGAGCGCCACGGGCGATCTGACCGTCGTGGCCACCACCACGCTGGTGGGAGATGTCGTGCGCGTCGTGGGGGGCAATCAGGTATCACTGCGAGTCTTGCTGCCGCAGGGCGCCGACCCCCATTCCTTCGAGCCCTTGCCCGGAGACGTCGCGATGCTGTCGGGGGCCCGCCTGGTATTCGCCAACGGTCTTGGCCTCGAAGGATTCCTGGCCCCCCTGCTGCACAATGCGGTGGACCCGAGGAGGGTCGTCATGCTTTCGGAAGGCGGCGAGCCCCCTGTCGAGACATCCATGGACCATGAGCATGAGCATCTTGACGGAGTGGATCCCCACGTCTGGTTCTCGCCCCCTTTGGTGGCGGCCTGGGCGCGAAAAGTGTCGGACGCGCTGGGTGAGGCCGATCCCGGCCGCGCAAGGCTGTATGCGGCCCGTGCGGACAGCTACGTTGCGGTGCTGGAGGACCTTGACGGATGGATCCGCGACCAGGTGGCGGCGATTCCCCTTCCGCGCCGGGTGCTCGTCACCGACCACTCGAACCTGGGGCACTTCGCGTCGCGTTACGGATTCAAGCAAATCGGCGCCATCACGCCCGGGTTCAGCACGCTGGCGGAGCCGTCGGCGCGGGAACTGGCAAGCCTCACGGACCGTATCCTCACCGCAGGGGTGCCTGCGATTTTCGTGGGCATGACCGTCTCGGTGGAGATCGCGGACCGGATCGGGGCGGATGCAGGAGTCCGCGTGGTCCGCCTCTACACCGGTTCGCTCAGCGGCCCCGATGGGCCCGCCGCGGACTATCTCGCATTCATGAGGTTCAATGTGCACGCCATCGTGAGCGGACTCGCGGGAGACGGATAGGTCGATGCGGTTCGCTGCGCACGATGGCGCCAGTGCCGCGCTGGCGATGCGGGGCGTGTCGGTGTTCCTGGGGGACACTCCGGCCCTGGAGTCGGTCACGCTGGCGGTAGACGGCGGCGAGCAGGTGGCCATCGTGGGGCCCAACGGCGCGGGCAAGAGCACCCTCCTGAGGACCATCGCCGGAGTGCTTCATCCCTCATCCGGTTCCGTCTTGGTGTATGGACATCGGCCTCCGGGGCATATCTGCATCGCGTATCTTCCCCAGCGCAGCGCGGTGGACTGGTCGTTCCCGGTGACGGCGCGCGATGTCGTCATGATGGGGAGAGTGGCCCGGCTGGGCCTTCTCCGACGGCCCACTCGCCATGACCGTGACGTTGTTGCGGAGTCCATCGAGACCGTAGGCCTCACCGACCTCGCCGACCGGCGGATCGGCGAGTTGTCCGGCGGGCAGCAGCAGCGGATGTTCATCGGGCGGGCCCTGGCGCAGGAGGCAGGACTGATGCTGATGGACGAGCCGATGACGGGCCTCGATTCCACGTCTCAATCCGCCATTCTCGACCTGCTGACCGAGTTCCGCCGGCGGGGAGTGGCGACCCTGGTGGCGAACCACGATCTCACCATGTCCAGCGAACGGTTCGATCGAATCGTGCTGCTGAACCGGCGAGTGATCGCCGATGGGCTGTCCGGCGATGTGCTCACGGAAGTGAACCTCCTGGCCGCCTATGGCGGGCACGTGCACCGGATCCGGGACGCACTGGAGCCTCTCGCCGTGAGCGACTCGTGCTGCGACCACGGCCCGGAGATCTAGCTCGCGCCCGCACAAGGAGGGAGAGCGGTGAACCTCTATGCTTGATCTCGTGACCGAAGGCTTCGCGCGCGCGGTGCTGGAGCCGTTCTCCTACCCGTTCATGGTGCGGGGGCTGCTCGCGGCCGTGACGGTCGGCGCGGTATGCGGGATGGTCGGCACCTTCGTGGTGCTGCGCGGGATGGCATTCCTCGGGGACGCGCTGGCGCACGCAATTCTGCCGGGCGTGGCCACGGCCTACCTGTGCGGCGCAACGCAGAGGGGCACGCTCTTCTGGTGGGCGCTGCTCACTGCGGTGGGCGCGTCACTGGGCGTTGGCGCCATCTCGCGGTCAGAGAGGATACGGGAAGACACCGCCATCGGCATCGTATTCGCGGGCATGTTTGCGCTGGGTATCGCGTTGATCTCCACGATGAAAAGCTATACGGTGGACCTCGCCCACGTACTGTTCGGCAACGTGCTGCAGGTCTCGTGGGCGCACTTGCGCACCATGTGGACATGCTCGGGAGTGGTGGTTCTCCTGATGGTCTCGTTCTACAAGGAGATGGTGGTGCTATCGTTCGACCCCGTCTTCGCCTCGACCCTCCGGCTGCCCTCCCGCTTCCTCCACTATCTCATGCTGGTGCTGATCGCGGTGGTGATCGTCGTGTCGCTCCAGACCGTGGGCGTCGCGTTGGCAGTGGCGATGCTGGTGACGCCCGCCGCCACTGCGTCACTGCTGACCGGCCGGCTGCGGCGCATGATGGCCCTCGCTGCGGGCCTCGGCGCGGCATCGGGAGTTGCAGGCCTCTATCTGTCCTACTATCTGTCCATGGCACCCGGCGCCGCCATGGTTCTGGTGGCCACCGCATGCTTCCTGGTGGCCTTCGCGATCTCACGGAGGCGGCGCATCCCCACGACACGCAGCGGGTAAAGCCGGAACCTGTGCACGGAATGGGGGGACGGCCTCCGTGCCCGCCCTGCGCGGCGCCTGTCTACGGCCCAGAAAGCGGAAACCACGCACGGATCTCGGCCTCAAGCATCTCGAAGAACCCCCGTTTCTTCGGTCTGGACGGCGCTGGCGGATGATGAACCCAGTCCATGTGGGAGCCCGGTAACAGCCCGTACTCCGCCCGTCGAATCAGCACGCCGGCACCCCTCTCCATCAGGTCCTCAGCACGTCCCTTTCCGAGAACCCTTGACTGGTCAGCGATAAAGGCCGCTGCGGTGCGGATTGATGTCTCGGTCCACGCAGCCAAGTAGTCCGCGATCATGGAGAGCACGCACCGGGCCCGATCATCAAGCATCGGCAGAACGCTGTCGATGGCGCACCTCGCGGCCTCTGATCCGGTACAGACACCCCCCGCGAGGACGGCGCGAGTCCTCTCGTACAGATCCCAGCGGCCCTCCCGGGCTCTGGGGGTCTCACCTGGCACGATCGCAGGGTGCACCCGCTCCACGTACAGGCCCAGCAGTTCGCCGGCAAAGAGCTGCCTTATCAGTGACCTCCAGCCGCTCTCCACCATCTCTGCTTCCCAAGCGTCTCCCAGAACCCTCGCGTGTTCACAGACGATGGCTGCAGCCGCAGCGATCGGAATCCCCTTCTCCGCGGAGACATGGTCCGCCAGGATGGCCATCCTGCAGCGAGTCTCGGCAGCGACGTCTGGCCAAAAGGCATCCATGAAGGCCCTGGCTGCCTCTGAGCCATTGCAGGGGTGCCTGCGCACGCCCTCAAGCCTGTCGAGCAGGTCGTGAATCCTACCCCGTGTTCTGCGGGATCCTTCAGGAGAAACGAGGGAGTTCGCCCACTCCCCGAAGAATGGCGGAAGCTCGCTGTACCTCGCCTGTCTGACGGTTTCCTCCGCGCCCCCCCGTTCCGCCTTTCTCCCTGTACCCCGCCCCATTGCTCTCGCATGATCACAGACGAAGGCGGCTGCAATGCCGATTGGTGTCTCAGTCTCCCTGGCAATGTGATCAGCGATGATGGCCAGCTTGCAGCGAGTCCGTGCATCCAACTTCGGCAACGCGCTGTCGACGAACGCTGCCGCGGCGTCTGATCCGACGCAGGGCGCCTCATCTGGCCGATCGAGCCGCTGGATGAGGCCGTGCGGCAGGCGAGCCCTGATTCCCCCATACTCCGTGCCTGAAAGAAGCCACCGCGTGTCTCTGGGATCAGCGTACAGCCTCAGCCGCCCACCCCCCGCATGGAACCAGTGGTCCCCCGAGGTTGGGTTGGTACGCTGCAGGTCCTCAATGTAGACGTAGCAGTGGACTACGACATCGCCGCCATGGGGAATGATGATGGCGCTCACCCCAAAGCTGTCGGGAGGGGCGACGTCAAACTCCCGAAATTGTCCCTGAGTCACTGTGGCCCGCGCCGGAAGAGGAGCGATCCCCCACACTACCCGCATTTTCAGAGAACTCCGGCCACACGTGGGTTCGCGGTGAAAGCCGCCCTTCCCCGCGATCCTCACCTCCGACCCAACGGCGATGGGCCCGACTGGCTCCGATACTCTGACTCCGGAGTGAGCTAGTTCCGAACTATACCTGCCACCATGGGAATGGAACCACCCCCAGGCGAGGTCCTCGCTGGCATCCGCGGCATTGCCAGTGATGGCCAGGGATGCGATGAAAACGCCAATCGCAGTTGTTGCGATTCCGTGGGTGCACATGGCTGGATCTCCCTCCCTATCGGTAGCCCAAGGGCTCCCCCAGTTGAGGGCAACAGGGCGCAGTGAGAATGTACCACTCCCCTGGCTCTCTTCATAGGGAACGAGCACTCGCGTTCCCTATCCCCACTGCGACGGACATCGCCCGCCCCTCTCTCCAACGAAGGACGCCGAGTGGGGATTCCTCTCCTATGCGACTGGCTTGCCGCTGACCCCTCGCCCCTGACGCCTCACTCCCCTCCTACCCCACCGTGAGCAGGTTGCGGCCTGATTCCTTGCTCTGATACATCAGCCCGTCGGCACGGGCGATGATGGTGTCGGGCGTGTCGTCGGGCACGCCAAGGGTGGCGCCCAGCGACGCCGTCACGGAGATCCGCGTCCCCTCGTGCGTGATGAAGCTCTGCTCGATGAGCATCCGGATCCGCTCGGCGATCTCGACGAGCATGGATGCGGTGACATTGTCCAGCACGATGACGAACTCATCGCCGCCCCGGCGCGTCACCACGTCACGGGGACGTACTGAACGCTCGGCGGTTCTCGCCACCATGAGGAGCACGTGATCGCCCACCTGATGGCCGAACGCGTCATTGATGAACTTGAAGTGATCCACGTCCAGAAACACGATCCCGAAGGGAATGCCATGAGCGGCAAGGCGCGCGAGCCGGTCACGAAGCGTCAGTTCGCATGCCTTGCGGTTGCCGGCATCGGTGAGTTCGTCCACACGCGCCTCGCGGCGCGCCTCCGACAGGTCCCGGAGCAGGTCATGAACGCCGTTGTCTTCCGAGAACACCTCGATCGCACCGATCACCATGCCGCTCGAGTCTCGGATGGGCGAAACCCTGACCGTAACCGGCACCCGGTGCCCCTGCTTGTGATGGAGGTAGACATGCGACTCACGCGTCCCCCCGTCCTCGACGGCCGCGGCCAGCGGACAGTGGCCCGTACAGAGCTCTTGACCACGCTCGTCCACGTGCTGGAGGATACCATCGGAACAACGCGAACCCACGACCTCCGCACGGGAGTAGCCGGTGATGCGCTCCGCGGCGGGATTCCAATAGGTGATCCGCCGGTGCCGGTCGGTCGCATAGACACCGTCGGGGATGCTGTCCAGCAGCAGCTCTGCGTTGAGTACGGTCATCACTCCAGCCTTGGTGTGGATTGCGACACGCGAGAGCCCGGTGGACCACTATTCTAATATCAGAATAGTCAGTGACGCACGAAAGGAAGCGCGCGGCGAGCGGTCCACGGAATGCCCGGGCATCGGGAACTGCGTACACCATCAACACCGCCACGGGCCTGTCGGGTTCCGCGTCCCGGCCCAACAGGCAGGGCATCGTATCGGCCGTCCATCCCGGTAGGCCTGACAGACTGGACCACGCGCCAACGCGGCGAGCCGTCTCCGCCGCCTGCCGCCGAGCCCCCATCACCCCGGCGATCCTCTACCGTCTTGACATCCCAAGCCGAGCATCGTACTCTCCTGCCGTTCTACAGTAATAGAACAGCAATTCACCAAGGACAAGGAGTGCCGCCCATGTGGACCAGGCTGAGAGTTGAGCCATCCAGCGCGGTGCCCATCTGGAGGCAGATCGAGGAGGGCGTCAGAATGCTGCTGCTTGGCGGTTCGCTGTCGTCGGGAGCGGCGGTGCCGTCGGTGCGTGAAATGGCGAGGGAGCTGCGCGTGAATCCGCTGACGGTGCTCAAGGCATACCAGCGGCTCATTGATCAGGGTCTGCTGGCAGTGCGTCGCGGTGAGGGGACCTATGTCTCCGAGATCCCCTCTGAGACGGTCGCGGAGTATCGCCGCGAGATCCTCGCCTCCAGCGCTCGGGAATTCGCCGCGACCGCGCGGGCCATGAGCTCGTCACTTGCCGACGCAACGCAGGCTGTGGCGCGACAGTGGGCAGAACTCGACGCAGAAGAGGGAGGTGTCCAATGACAAGACACGGGGTTGCCGGTCCGCCCGTTTCCATCGAGAA
>JALOPK010000342.1 GCA_025453925.1 Candidatus Eiseniibacteriota bacterium
GTTTCGTCCCTCCCCAGGAGGGAGAGTTCTACGATGTCGTGCTCTTCGGTGAGGACCGCCCCGTCATGGAGAAGACCTACCGGCTCACGACCGTGCGGGCGAAACCCGTTCAATTTGCCGAATACAATGGCGACCTGAATGACTCGGTACGATTCAAGGGGGGGCATCTGGTCTACACGTGGACGGCAACCGACCTGGCTCCGGTGGAGGACGAGCCCTTCTCGGCCGACAGGTCCGACTTTCTTCCCAAGGTCGTGCTTTCCACGCTTGAGGATTGGCCCGCCAGGGCTCGGTGGTTCCACGAGACCAACGAGGACCAGTTCGCCGCCACCGAGGGCATCGCCGCCACCACCCGCGAGGTGATCCGGGGCTTGTCCACAGATGAGGACCGGTTTCTCGCTCTCCAGCAATGGGTCGCCACGCATATCCGGTACTCGGGGCTCTCCATGGGGGAGGGCGAGGGGTACACCCTGCATCCGGCCGAGATGATCTTCACAGAACGCTCCGGGGTGTGTAAGGACATTGCCGGAATGCTCGTGGCCATGCTGCGCTCGGCAGGGTATGAAACGTACCCGGTCATGACCATGGCCGGTGCACGGGTCGAGGACATTCCGGCTGATCAGTTCAACCACTGCGTCGTGGCCGTGCGCCGTGTCGACGGTTCATTCCTCATGCTGGATCCGACGTGGTGCGCATACTCGGCCTCCCATTGGTCCCGGGCCGAGGGCCACCAGCACTACGTGATCGGCTCCCCGGAGGGAGGACGCCTGGAGCAGCAGCCGTTGTTCGATGAGGACAACCGGATCACCTGGCGGCTGGAGTGCGCGCTCTCCCCGCACGGAGACCTCTCCGGCATCTTCCGCATCGCTCCCTCCGGCAACTACGACACCGCCTTCCGCCGGCAACTTGCCTATCGAACTCCCGCCGAGCGGGAGGCCCTTTTCGCCGGTTACCTCAGGGGGCTGGGGCCCTCGGTGCGGATCGTCGGTGTCACGCATTCCGATCCCGATGATTTGTGGACTCCCTTCAGTCTCGAGCTCCGGTTCGAGGCGGAAGGCTACGCAGTGGGCGACGCCGAGCGCATGGCGTTCCCGTCGCCCCTTCTGGCGATCCTCACCGGGGGAAGCAAGCCCTTCTCCCTGAGCCGCTACACCCGTCAGGGCCCACGCAAGACCCCGGCGCTGATCTGGTCGACGAGATGGGAGGAGGGTGAGGAAGTCCTCCGCCTTCCTTCCGGATGGGCCGTCGCGGATTTCGATACCTCGACGACATCCCTCTCCAGAGGGTCAATATCCCTTTCAGCACAAATGCGGGCGGGCGGACGCAACGTGCGTACTACCATCACGGGTCGGATTGGCGATCGGTATCTCGAGCCGGTTGAATTCGCCGCGGTGGCTGAAGCCTCTGCCGAGCTTGATGACCTGATTTCCACTCCCATGATCTGTCGATTCTCCCGGAGGCGTTGACATGACGATGCTAGTGCTGGTGCTCGCCCTGGGAGCCACGGCTGATCCGTGGCGTGCCCGCTTTCCCGATGACGACGTCGTGGTCATCAGTCACGAGACCCGCTTATCGATCCGCGGGGATGGGCGTTCCATCACCTGGCACCGACGCGTCACCCGGCCGCTCACGCTGGTGGGTCGCGAGGACTACTCCGACGTTCGTATTCCCTATTCGGCATCCAGGCAGCAGGTGCGGGTCATGCGGTGCGCCACCCTACTGGCGGATGGCTCCGTGGTGGAGGCCTCGGCACACGCGTTCAATCACGTCACTCCGGAGGGCTACGGCGAAGCGCCCGACTTCCTGGATTGTCGGGAAGTCGTGGTGAGTCCTCCTGCAGTGGCGGAGGGCGCCGAGATCACCTTGGAGTATGAGGTGGCGGACTCGGCGGTTGTGCCCTGGTTCGATTCGGTGATCGCGATCGGCGAGCGGCACCCGGTGCTGCTACGGACCGTCCGGGTGGAGACCCATGGCGCGCAGAGCATCGCGTGGGCCACTCGTCACATCGAAGGCGCCTGCCCGACAGAGGATGCCCGGTCGCTCACGTGGGTTTTCCACGACCTCCCCGCTTTTCCCGCCCGAGACGCGGGTTCCCACGCCACAGGACTCGTGCCGTGCCTGGCGGTGTCCACCTGTTCGGACTGGGGGTGCATGGCGGGCTGGTGGGCGGAGCGCTTACCCTCCGACGACCAGCTTCCGAATGAGCTGTCCGACAGCCTCCACGTCCACCTGCGGCGGGCGGTAACTCGTCTGGATACCCTACAGGCCATCGTGGAGGCCGTTCCCCTTCGCATCGTGCCAGCTCCGGATCGGCGATTCCGGTCATGCCGGGTGCCCTCCAGAATCATCGAGACCGGATACGCTGAACCCCTCGAAGCCGCCTGGCTCCTCGCCGCATTGGGACGGCGGATGGGATTCGATGCTACGCTCTGCCTCGTGGGAGATGCCCTTGATGCCGGTGCGCCGCCGGCAAGTTCCCTGGTTCCGGAGGCATGGGTCGTGGTCGCCGACTCACCCGCCCGGTGGATGAGCCCGCAGGGTGTGCGGCCTTCTCCCCGGCGCGATGGCCCGTTCGCCCACGTTCCCCTGATCGCCGGTGGCGAGCCGGTGATCCACCCGGGGCCGCCCGTTCGTCGTGGGCACGCGGTGGTGGTGCTCACGACCGGCGAGGACGACAGTCTCAGCCTCATCGGATCCATGACCCTCTCCGCATCTCTCGTGCCAGATGGCGCGAATCCCGGCCGTCCAGAAGAGTGGCTCGCCCCGAGGCTGAAACGGATCGGGAAGGGATTGACGCCGCGTTTCACGTGTGAGACCCTCGAGGAGGGGGGCGTTGCCTACCGGTTCGAAGGGAGCATGCCGGCAGAGGAGGCTCAATGGATCGATCTCTCGATGGCGGCGTGGTTTGGCGATGGGTGGATTCCCCATGGGTCGTCAGTGTTCGATGTGCTGCCGCGGATGCCCGTGACGGTGCCTGCCGATGTTGAACTGCGGGTTGTGCTCCGGGTCGAGGATTCTGCTGGGTTTGAGTTCTTCGGCGCGCCCGAATCCCTGTTGGTCGGCGGCACCGTCGCATCACTGCGTGTCCGCACCGATGAGACGGGCCGATCCATGCGCATCGAACGCCTGCTCAGCCTTCATGCGGGCCTGCTGGATGGAACGGGCGTTCGCGAGGTGCGGGACGTGGTGGCGGCTGAAGGGCGTCGGAGAGAGGCTTCCATCCTCGTGCGCCCCTCCACCCCGTGATGCTTAACAAGGACTTGACATTCGCCGCCGAGCATCTCTTGTTGCGGCAACGTGTTCGTAGTGTACGGTGATCCTGCTGACGCATTTTGCCTGCCGCAGGTAGCCGGCTAAGGTCTCCATCGGTCGTTTCTCAAGGAGGAGAGGCTACTATGACCAAGACCGACCTGATTGACGCCCTGAATGAGAAGACAGGTCTGACAAAGAAGGAAGTCACCGCTGTTGTGGACGCCTTTGTCGACGTCGTCTCTGGGTCTCTCGCCAAGGGCAAGAGTGTGGAGATCCGCGGGTTTGGGAGCTTCGTACGGCGTGAGCGTGCTGCACGGACTGCACGCAACCCCAAGACCGGCGAGACAGTGAAGGTCAAGAAGCGTATGGTCCCCGCATTCCGCCCGTCCAAGGCTCTGCGCGATAGGGTGGACAAGAAGTAGATGCCGAGTGGCAAGAAGCGGAAACGCCACAAGATAGCGACGCACAAGAGGAAGAAGCGACGCCGGGCAGATCGCCATAAGAAGAAGCTTCGATAGAAGCCCCCTCACGGAGCGAAGGCCTTCAGGCCTTCGCTCCGTGAGACGTTGTCATCGAGCCTTGTGCGCTCAGCTCGGCGTTCTGCGCCCGTAGCTCAGATGGATAGAGCGTCAGACTCCGGATCTGAAGGCCGCGCGTTCGAATCGCGCCGGGCGTACCATCTCGTGGGGCGGGCTCGCTCCCGCGACGGCCCTGCCTTCGTGCATTGGACCCCCAGGTTCCCGCAGGATGCAGGACTTGAGGCACACCGGTCCCCTCGTGGGCTCCGGGGGCGCATGCGGCTTCGTCATCCGT
>JALOPK010000058.1 GCA_025453925.1 Candidatus Eiseniibacteriota bacterium
TAGCGTCGTCCGGGAGGTGTCTTGATACTCACGGCCCGATGTGCCCACCCCGCAGCGTTGCGCGCCCGCCGGATTACCCGGCGGGCATCCGCCTTGTTTGCGCCACGCATGCGGCGCGGCGCGGCCCGCGGATGAGGCCTCCGATCTCCCCGACACGACATGAGGACTCGGGACGATGACGCCATCGGGAGCCTCTGTGGGCGGCTGGCGGGTTTGACCTCGCGGCAGGCAACAGGGCTGTTCGCCGGCGTGCTGGCGGTCTATCTCGCCGTGGCCGGGGGGCATCTCTACACGGCGGATGACTGGAGCCGTTTCCACGCCGCCCGTTCATTCCTCCTCCACCTTTCTCCGGAGCTTCCCGACCTCCCCCATGTCTACGGCGTGCCCGGGTCGGAAGGGCGGGTCGTGAGCCACTTTCCGCCGGGGCTCTCGCTGGCCGTACTTCCGTTCCTCGCCGCCGGGCACGCTGCCGGACGGTTTGCGCCGGACCGCCAGGAATTGCTGGAGCGGACGGCCTGCTCCGTGTTCAACCAGGTGGTGGTCGCGTGGCTCATCACGCTGCTCTACCGGCTCACCGGTCGCCTCTGCCACGCACACCGGCAACGTCTTTTGCTGGTCCTGCTGGCGGCCTTCGGCACGCTGGCGTTTCCCTACGCAAAGCACTTCTGGGCCGAGCCGCTCCAGACCGCGCTTCTCCTGGGGGCACTGCTGCAACTGGGCGCCATGAGCGATGGAGACATTCGCGTGCGGCGCTACTTCCTGTTCTCCGCTTCCCTGGCGGGCGGGTTGCTGGTGAAGTATGAGACCATCGTGCCCGCGGCGGTCCTGATCGTGGGTCTGGCAGCCGTGGCGCGGCCCAGGGGAGCCGCACGGCTCATGGCGCTGGCGGCCCCGTGGTGCGCCGCGGGGGTCGTGCTCGGGGCATACAATCTCTGGCGGTTCGGATCGGTGTTCGATCTGGGCTATGGCGGCCTCGTGCTTCCCGGGCCGGCTGGCGCCGCCAAGGCAGCGGTCCTCGGCCCGTCGTCCATGCTGAAGCGACTGCTGCTGCTCCTCCTCTCGCCCGGGCAGGGTCTTTTCGTGTTCGTCCCGTTGGCCGCCGTCGCCTTCGTCCGCGCCCTCACGCCGTCTCCCGACAGGGTGCTGAACATCGGCTACGCGGCCGCGTTCGCTTTGCTCCTCCTGTACGTCGCATTGGACAGGTCGTCGACCTGGTGCTGGGGGCCCCGCTATCTGTTTCCCTCGATGATTCTGTGGTGGCCCGCTTTGGCCGGGCTGTCGCGCCGGTCCTGGCGGCGCTTGGCCCTGCCGGGCGCCCTGGGCGTGCTGATCGCGGTGCTCGGCGTGGTGGTGAACTTCCACGATGCCATCGAGGAGATCAAAACATCCCGGGGATTCGGGGGGTGGGAGTGGGTCGCCCACGTGCAGCGTGAGCCTGCGTTGAGCCCGGTTATCTGGCACGCCCGCCTCGTGGGACCGTATCTTTGGCGAACGGTGGAGGATGCGCGGAGGCCTCATGTCGCGGCGGCGGCCCCCGTGACCTGGCGGCATCGGCACATAGACGTGGTCTGGCTCGGCGTCTGGGCAGGGGGCGGGAGCCCGGCGGTGCTGGCGGTGCCGGCCGCCTTGCTCATTCTGGGTGTCCGCCGGCTGGCGGCATGCGGCGTGCAGGCGTCATGAGAGATCGAGGTCTTTTCCGGCTGCTCGTGTTGCTGTCGGCGGCGGGCGTGACGGCGCATTGCCTGATCCTCGCCCGCTACACCGTCGACGACGCGTTCATCAGTTTCCGCTACGCCCGCAACCTGGCGGCGGGAAACGGGCTGGTGTTCAACCCCGGCGAGCGGGTCGAAGGGTACACCAACTTCCTCTGGACCGTGCTCCACGCACTCTGGCTGCGGGTCGGGGGAGAGCCGGAGCTCCTCGCCAAGGTCCTGGGCATCGGGAGTGCGCTGGGGTCCACTGTCCTCATCGCCGCGCTGGGGCGGCTCTGGGCCCACCCGCCCACGCCTCTGGCCGCCTTCGGGTGCATCTTCTGGGCCTCGGCGGGGGCCGTGGCCATCACGGCGGTGAACGGCCTCGAGACACAGATGTTCACCTTCATGGTCACCCTTGGGATCTACCTGTACGCGGGGGCCGGCGGGAGCATCAGGCGGCTGGCGGCCGCGGTGATTGCCCTGGCGCTTTCGACCCTCATGCGGCCGGACGGGTGGCTGGCGCTGGCCGTCACCCTCGCCCATTACCACGGGGGGCACAGGCGACGCGCGTCACTCATGCCACTGGCCGTTGCCGCGATGGTGGCGGGACCGCATGTCCTGTGGCGGCTCGCCTACTATGGATCGCTGGTGCCCAACACGTTCGGCGCCAAGACCGGCGGCGGTCTCATGCAGACGATCAAGGGTGTCGAATATGTGAAGAACTTCGTGAACGAATACGGAAAGGCGGCGTTCTTCTTCCTGGCGGCACTCCCCCTGCTTCGATGGCCCTTGGACCGCGCGCGTAGCCACGCCCTCGTCATGCTCGCCGCCTTCTTTGCCTACGTGGTCGCTGCCGGGGGAGACTGGATTCCCCACTACCGGTTTCTTGTGCCCATCATGCCGCTCATCGCCGTAGCGCTGCAGGACGGGCTGCTCACCGTGCGCGCTTCCCTTCCCCGTGACCACGGCGCGCGATGGATCATCGCGTCGGCGGGGGTCTGGGTCTTCATCGGCGTCATCACCTTCGACATCGCCAACCAGACCCGCTATCTCAAGATGCACACCGATATGTGGGCCGACGGATACCGTCACGCCCACCGTCGTGTAGGGTCCTGGCTCCGGGACCATGCCGCTCCGTCGGAGACCGTGGCCCTGATGGACATCGGCATCATCGGCTACGTGTCCGGCATGCGGGTCATCGACATCACGGGGCTGACCGATCCCCATGTTGCCGCCGCGCCGGGGGGATGGCTCAAGAAGGAGTATTCGCTCGACTACCTTTTCGGCCGTGCACCCGAGTACTTCGTTCTGGTGAGTGCCGCTGACTATCCAAGAGAGGCATTTGGCTCCAGCTTCCCGATCGATGGCGCGATCTTCCGGGATCCCCGCCTTCTCCGGGACTATCGGTTTCTGTTCAGTGAGGATGCGTACGTGAGCCGTCGGCCCCACCTCTCCGGCTACTACCTGCTGGTGTTCAAGAGGAAGGCATGAGCGCGCCCGCCCCCGGCAGGATCCCCTCCAGCCTGTTCCAACGATCTGTCCGCGGCGCGCAGATCATCACCCTCACCACGGTGGCCTCCGCGCTGGCACAGTTGGCATCCCAGGTCATCCTGATGCGCATCATGAGTCCGGAGGATTTCGGCGCCGCCGCATACATCGTGGTCATCATCGGCACGTTCAAGCTCTTCACCTCCCTGCAACCCGCCCGGATCATCATCCAGCGCCCCGGGAATGTGGAGCGAATCGCCGATTGCGCCTTCGCCACCGAACTCTGCCTGTCCGGTCTCGCCTTTGTCGCCGCGGTGCTTCTCGCAGGACCGATCATGCGCGGAACCCACGAGTGGTTCTTCGAGCGGGAACTCCAGGTGGCTGCCGCCGGACTGCTGGCGGGGCCGTTTCTGCTGCCCAAGGTGCTTATGGAGAAGCGGCTCGATTTTCTGCGTTCGAGTCTGGTCACGTTCACCGAAGTCGTGGTTGCCATCGGGGTACAGATCGTCCTGGCTCTGGCGGGGATGCGCTTGTGGGCGCTGATCCTGGGAACCCTTGCCGGGCAAGTGGGCTCCGCGCTGCTGGCATGGATCATGGCGCCCTACCGGCCCAGCGCGCGTTTCGACCGCGCGGTCATACGGGAGATTGCCATGTTCGGACTCCCGCTGGCCGCCGGAGGGGCGCTGGCGTACTTCTACTGGAGCGTGGACGGGGTCATCGTCAAGCTGATCCTCGGGACGGCCGCCTTGGGGTTCTACAGCAAGGCGTTCCGGCTTCCCCACTACGGCTTCAGGATCCAGACAGCGCTCAGCACCATGGTCTATCCCGCCTTCTCGTCCATCAGGGACAAGGAGCATCTGTGCCGGGCCTACGGGCACGCCATTCGCTATTCGTCCTACCTCCTTTTGCTCCCCGTGGCCATGGTGATCGCCTGCGGGACGGAGATCGTCGTGGCGCTGTTCGGCCCCAAGTGGCTGCCCATCACCATCCCGTTCAAGATCTTCATGGTGCTGGTGGCGATCCGGGGGACGTTCAACCATTGGGTCGATCTCTACATCTCCCGCGGAAGGACGAGACTGGTCACGCTACTGTCGGCGGTAAACGCCATGTGTATCGTCTCCCTCGGATACGCGGGTGTGCGCGCCGCGGGGATCATCGGCATGGCCTCGGCGGTGTTCCTGACGATCTGTTCCACTATTCTGGTCGCGGTGCTGATCGTCCATCGGGAGTATCCGGTGCGGTTCTGGTCGCTGCTGCGCCCGGCCGTTCTGTCGGCGGGGTCGTCGGCGATTCTTGGCTTCGCCTGCAGGCCGCTGTTCCCCCCCCTCTCGTTCGGTCTCGCTTTGGACCTGGCATTCATGTCCGCGGTGTACGCGGCCGGGCTCTTCGCCCTCGACCGTGACAATGTCCGCACGCTGTGGGGCGCGGCGTGGGAACGGTTCGGCTCGAGATGATTCGAGGCGGCGCCTGGACGACCGCGTCGTCGGCGGTGATCGGCGCGGTACGCCGCATGCCCGCCTCATCCCGCATGGAGATTCTGGCCCAGGCGGTCTCCAAGTCGTTGGCCATCTTGCCCGACATGCCGACCTGGATACAGATCGAGACCACCAACAGGTGCAATTTCTCGTGTGAGATGTGTCCGCGGAGCCTCCACAAACTGCCGGCGGAGGACATGCCGATGGAGCGGTTCTCCGCCATCATGGAACGGCTTCCCCTCCCTCCGGGAAGCCTGATCACGCTGTTCGGGCTGGGTGAGCCGCTCCTGCACGGCGACATCTTCACCATGGTCGAGGCGGTCCGTGGCCGCGGTTTCCGGGCAGCTTTCACCACCAACGGCGTGCTGCTTTCCGATGAGGTGAACGGGCGCATTATCGAGTCCGGCCTGGATTTTCTCAGGATCTCGGTGGATGACGACGGCTTCGGCGATTCGTCCGGTGCGCTGCACCGGGCGGCCCCGGCGGTCATCGAGCGCACCCGCCAGCTTGTCCGGCAACGGGCAGAGCGGCCCTGGCCTGAGATCCTCTGGAACGTGGTCGCTTCCGCGGCATCGGCGCCGGCCATTCCCGGCGTCATCGACCGTGCCGCGGAGGTCGGCATCGACGGCGTCAACATCATCAACCTTGTGCCGCGGTTCTCCTCACTGCGCCCGATCCCGGAGGATCGCCGCGTGATGCACTTCCGGGAGTGGCATCGCCGGGGCCATGCCCGGGGTATCAGGATTCAGAGCACCTTCGGCGACCGGTTCGGCACCCGGCGGTTCTTCCACCACCGGGGCCTGGAATGTCCCCAGCTGCGAGACATCTGGCACGGCGAGCGTTTTGCGAGATTCCGCACCGCCTACCGCTCCTTCGCCACATGCAGAGATTGCCGCCTTCTCACGTGGCGCTGACGACCCGGGCCCCGTTCGCCCTGGCCGGCGCGCTCGTGCTCGCCACTCTCGGGGCGGCCGTCGCAGGGGTGATGGCGCTGAGCGTACCGTGCCCCTGGGGCGCCGGCCGCTGCCTGCTCCCCTCCGACCCGGCGGCGTTGCCGACGCTCCGGTGGAGCGTGGCGTTGGTGGCGCTCCTCCACGGCCTTGTCATCCCCGGGTGGCTCCTGGGCACCGTCCTCCGGATCCCACCCCCCATCCGGCTGGGCTTCGCGTTGCCGCTTTCGGGGGTGATCTGGGCCGTGTCGCGCACCGTGCTGCACGTGATGGGGGTGCCGCCGTCGGCCCTTGCCGCCGCGCTGTCTCTCGCCGCGGTTGACGCGCTCCTGCTGGCGAGCTGCCGCGACGGCATCCGGCTTCGCCCCTCCCGGGGCGAGGCGCTGGCGGCGCTGGCCGGCGTGGCGGTTCTGATGGTAATCGGTCCGGCTCGCATCGCGCTCCAGAGCCTAGACGGCGACGGCGTGGAGGCCTTGAGCTTCGCCGCGAGCCTGGACCATCGGCTCCTGCCGATGTGGGACCTGGAGAACGGGACGTGGGGCTTCTACCCCGCGTTCATGAGTTTCGCCTATCCGCTGCACCTCTCCCTTTCGCTTCTGGGCGAGAGCGAGGCCGCGGCGCGTTTGCCGCTCGTGCCGCTGACCGCCGGGCTGGCCGCTCTGGTGGCCTCGGAGCACCGGGGCCTCCTCCGGGGCGGGTTCATGCTGGCAGCCGTGGTGGTGGCGGCCACCTCCGGGCTCAACTACACCTACGAGCCCTATGCGGCGGACATCACCGAGCCCACGGTGACCGACCTGTTCTTCACCGCGGGGCTTCTCTCCATGCTCTGGGCCTGGTTTCAGCGCAGGCTGGGGTTGTTCGCCCTCATGGCGGCCGTGGTCGTGACCGGACAGCCCGCGGGGCTGCCCTTCGCGCTCGTGCTCGTTGCCGGCGGCCTGCTGCGCCGTGACACCCGGGCTTTCTCGCTACGCGCCGCCGGGATCCTCGCCGCGGTGCTTCTGGCGCGAACCGCCGCTGATCGGGGCTACAACCCCGCGGGGGCGACCAAGTTCTCCGCCGCGACTTTCTTCGCGCATCACGCCGGCGCGCTGTCCCGGCATCTCGGCGCACGCACTGCCGCGACGCAGATCTGGGCGCTCCTCATCCAGACCTCGGGCGCGCCGCTGGTCTTCGCGGCGGCATTCGCCAGGGATGTCCGCCACACGAAGTCCCGAACCGCGGTCTATTGCGCCCTCGCGGTCTACGTGCTCGCCGTCACGCTTTCACCCAAGCGTCATCCCCACTACCTGACGCCGATCGCCGCCATGATTCTGTTCTTGGTGCCCTCCGGAGTATCGCTGCCCCGACTGTGGCCACTGATGGTTGCGGGGGTCCTCTTGGGCGTGCTTCCGCCGAAGGGATGTCCGATCGACACCCGGGCAGCGGAGTTCGGGCGCGCGACCTGCACGGTGTTCCCTTCGATGCGGGAGGCGACCGAGAATGCCGACCTGCTCTACCGGGTATTGACGGTACCGCCCTGGCGGGACCATGAGCAATGGGGCATGGGCAAGCATGCCTGGGTGCTCTATTCGACCAGAGCCGAGACTCTGCCCTTGCGGCCGCCGGCGGGAGTGCACGTGCTATTCACCCACGAGCCCCGTTCGTGGGAGGGATTCGTGCCGGTTACCGACAATGGCCGCGGGTACGTGTATGAGTCGCCGGCAGGCTGGATGGAGAGCTGGAAGGCACAAGGCGGAACCACGCGGTGCTGGGGAGCGCTCCTGAAGGTCCCGGCGCTGTTGTGGGATCCGATCGCCCGGTGGAAACCGTGAGAATGGGAAGGGTTCGAGCATTTGCCCGATTCTTCGAAGTCTCGACGGGCCAGGGAAGAAGTGCGGTCGAGAGGGAGGAGGGAACGGGCACGAGTGCAGGGGCACGTACGGGAACGGGGGCGGGCGCGGGTACGGGGTCCCGCTTGCGGAGCGCGGAGCGCGGGACACGCACTTCGAGTGCTCGGAGAGGCTGTAGCCCCGGCGCTCTGCGCCGGGTGGATGCGCACGACACAGAGCGGCTTAGCGGCAGGGCACATTAAGGGATTCGTACTCCCGCCCACGAAGAGCCTGAGGGCGCTTCGGTGGAAATCCGAAGCAAGGGGTACGGGTACGCGTACGGGAACGTGTGTGGTAACGTGTACGGGAACGGGGAGGTCGACATGATTCGGAGGAGAGCAGTAAGGAGGCTGAGAATGAGGCGAAGCAATGCGTAATGTCGGCGTGCTGTACGCTCGCGAGATGCGGGCCGCGCTGCGCGAGCGGTCCATCGTCGTGAACTCCATCGTCATTCCCGTCGTGCTCTACCCCTTCATCATGTGGGCCATGTTCACCGGGATCATGTTCGTCCGCGGACAGACCGACCGGGTCGCGTCACGGGTGATGTTGCTCGGCGTCCCGGCGGGACACGAGGCGCTGACGGAGAGTTTGAGTGCCCACCAGGTGAGGCTCGTTGTGCCTTCGGACACGGCGACCGCAATGGCGCTCATGGAGGAAGGCGCGATGGATGCCCTGGTCGAGTTCGAGCCCCTCGGTCTCGATAGCGTGCTCCAAGGAGCGTTCTCAGTGCGGCTCACCGGCAGCGAGTCGCGGGAACGCAGCCAGAACGCGATGAGCAGGGTCACGACGGTTCTGGAGCGATATCGGGATGACCGGCTCTCCCATGCCGCCGGTGTCGCGGGCCTGAGCGCCCGGGAGTGGCAGTGGTTCGACGTGGAGACCGAGAACCGAGCCAGCGGCAAGGAGATGGGTTCGTTCCTGCTGGGGCTCATGCTGCCGATGTTCTTTCTCATCATGACCGCGGTCGGGTGCTTCCATCCCGCGGTGGACGCGACCGCGGGGGAGCGGGAGCGATCCACGTGGGAGACCACCATGTCTCTTGGGGTCTCCCGGTCCAGCATCGTGACCGCCAAGTACCTCTCGGTGGCGACCTTCGGGAGCATGGCCGGCCTCCTGAATCTCGGCGCGATGACTTTGACCATGGGGGCCATAGTGAAACCGCTGTTGGCGGGGCGGGCGGAAGATATCCACTTCGTGCTTCCCTGGGCGGGTCTGCCGGTCATGGCAGCGGGAGCGGTTCTGCTGGCAGGGTTCATCGCCGCCGTCATGATGCTGTTCGCGTCATTTGCCCGGACCTTCAAGGAAGGCCAGGCGATGATCACGCCGTTCTACCTGCTGATGATGGTGCCGGCCATACTCCTGCAGCAGCAGGGGCTCGCGTTTTCGATGACTCTGGCGCTGGTGCCTGTCGCCAATGTGGTCATGATGATCCGGGAGGCGATCGCCGGCGTGTTCCATTGGCCGCAGATCGCCCTCACCGTTGCCGTCGGCCTCGGGCTGGTGGCCGCTTCACTGCGTCTGGCCGGCTTCGTACTGCGGTTCGAGGATGTCGTCGTCGGGTCGTACGGAGGAAGCCTTACCACTCTTCTGAAGGAGCGATTGCGCGCGCGCGGGTCCCGTGCGCGGGGAGGAGCGATATGAGCGAGATCACCGTGGAGGTTCGCGGGCTCAGCAAAGTATTCCACGATGAGAGCCGCGGCGAAGTCAGGGCCGTGGACGGCGTCGACTTCGCGTGCAGGGGCGGGGAGATCTTCGGATTGCTGGGAGCGAACGGAGCAGGGAAGACCACGACGCTTCGCATGCTGGCGACCATTCTGGCGCCCACGTCGGGGAATGCGACAGTGATGGGCCACAGCGTGCTGGACGAACCCGAGCTGGTTCGGCGGTCTTTGGGGTTCTACTCCTCATCAACGGCGCTCTATCCGCGGCTCACCGCCCGCGAAACCATCGAGTTCTTCGCCAGGGTGAATGGGTTTCCTCCGGCTGATGTCGATGGGCGGGTTCGGGAACTCGTCGCGACCTTCGGCCTCGACAAGTACGCCGACGCACGGGTCGAGAAGCTCTCGCAGGGCATGAAGCAGAAGGTCTCCATCGCGCGGACGGTGGCCCACGACCCGCCCCTGCTCATCTTCGACGAGCCGACCGTGGGGCTCGATGTGCTCAACGCGCTGGAGATGCAGCGCGTCATCGGCGACTTCAGGAACCGGGGCAAGTGCGTCATCTTCTCCACGCACATCATGAGTGAGGCGGAGCGGCTGTGCGACCGGATCGCCATCATCCACCAGGGATCAATCCTCGCCTGTGATACCCTGGAGGGACTGCGGACCGCGACGGGGTTCCGGTACCTGGAGGACATCTTCGTGCACTTCGCCAGGGATGACGAGCATGGCGACTGATGCAGGTTCCCCCCGCCGCCGGGGACCCGCCGGCAGATCGGCGGAGGTCATCCGGGCCATCGTGCGCGCGGAGTTTCGGATGCTGCTGCGAGATCGGCGCACCGTGGTTGTTTCCATCGTGCTCCCCCTGTTTATCACTCCCTTGCTCATGTTCGGATCGCGCTGGGTCCAGGAGCGGAGGGAACGCCAGTTGGAGACTGCGGAGGTGCGCTACGCCGTTGGCGGTTCCGATGCGGACTCGGCACGGAGTCTTATCCAGCGGGCGTCACGACCGGCGAACGACGCCACCACCGCGGCCGTGCTCCTGAAGGAGGTGGCCAGCGATGATCCGGAGCGCAGCCTGACGGACGGTGAGCTGGAGCTCTACGTCGAGGCATTGACGGCCCATGAGGCGGCCCGACGCGACACCGCGGGGGAGGCGGACTCGGTGGCTGTTCCACTGCTTGTGCTCCACTATCGTGAAGACCGTGACGCGTCGGAACGGGGGGCTGAGCGAGTCAAGGAGGGTCTCGCCGAACTCCAGCGTGCCCACCGCCTGGCGTTGCTCGAGTCTCGAGGGCTCGGGCGGATCTCCGAGTACGCCACGGTGCGGCAGCGGAACCTGGCGGAGGCGCGGGACGTGGCGGGGCTGCACTTCGGCCGGTACGTGGTGCTGTTCGTCCTGTTGTTCATGCTCTCCGGCGGATCGGTGGTTGCCGTGGACACGCTGGCGGGCGAGAAGGAGCGGGGAACGCTGGAGACGCTGCTCACCACCGCGGCGTCGCGGGCAGACATCGTCACCGCCAAGCATCTGGTGATTCTGGCGGTGGCGTTGCTCATCACTGTGATCCAGTCGCTCAACTTCCTCGCCTATGTCGCGTTGAAGCTGATTCCCCTGCCCCAGGGATTCGTCCTGGACGTGGCGCCGGGCGTGACCGTGTTGCTCTTCGTGCTGCTCGTGCCCATCGCGGCTTTGGTATCCGGCGTCCTGCTGCTCACCTCGGGGTATGCCAAGAGCTACAAGGAAGCCCAGCTCTACTTCTTCCCCGTGCTGCTTCTGGGCACGGTGCCCGCTGTGGCGCCGTTCTTCCCGACGCTCGCCCTGCGGTCCGCGGTCGTGGCGGTGCCCATCGCCAACATCGCCTTGGCCGTCAAGGAAGTGCTGGCCGGCCGCTACGACTGGCCGTTCATCATCGCCGCCTGGGTCGTGACCGCTGCCGCGGCGTGGTACGTGCGGCGCCTCGCCGAGCATGCGCTTTCGACCGAGCGGCTCATCGTGCCGTCGCTGGGGGAGAGTGCGGTCGTTTCCGGTCAGGCATTGTTCGCCCGGCGAGTCATACCGGCGTTTGCCGTCATGTGGGGGATCTTCTTCGTCTTTGTCTCCAATGTCGAGGGGCGAATCGATCTCAGAATCGAGTTGCTCGTCAATCTCGTGGTGATCTTCCTCGGAAGTTCGCTTGTACTCATCAGGATGCATCGGCTGCCGGTGCGGGAGGTCTTCGCGCTGCGGCGGGTCCGGCCCGCGGTCTGGCCGCTCGTGCTCATCGGCGGCCCCGCCGGGTTGGTAGCGGCCACCGGCGTTTTCAAGCTGGCGAGCCTTGTCTTCCCCGTGCCGCAGGAAATGTTGGAGGCGTTCGGAAAGGGCATCATGCCCGAGGGGATTCCGATCTGGCAACTGGTGATCTTCATCGCCGTGCTGCCAGGCATTTTCGAGGAATTGACCTTCCGCGGCACCTTGCTGTACGGTCTTCGGAGATCCCTCCACCCCGTGCCTCTGGCTCTGGCCGTCGGCGCCATCTTTGGGCTCTTCCACGTCGCGCTGTTCCGGTTGCTCCCCACGGCCTTCATCGGCGTGATTTTCGCCACGGTCACGCTCCTCACGGGATCGGTGTTCCCCGCCATGCTCTGGCACGCGATCAACAATGCGACCAGCGTGGTGGCCGGCCACTTCGAACTCGAGCTGCCCGGACTGGAGGTGATCCACTACGCCGTGGCCGCGCTGGTCTTGGCGCTGGTCTTCGTCGCCCTCTGGCGCCTCCGCACCCCGTATCCGGGCCTTCGCCCAAGGCCGAAGGCAAATCCGAAGCACTAAGCACGTAATCCGAAACACGGCCCGCAGCCTGTTTGAGAGCACATCGACTATCCGACTGAGACAGAGCGTCTTCCGCTCTAGCCCCGGCGCTCTGCGCCGGGATAGTCACGTCGCAGCGGCGTGGCGACAGCATATTGGACTCTCAACCCCGAGACACGAAGGCCGAAACGGGAGGACGGGGACGGGCACGTGTACGTGTACGTGACGGGGGAAGGAACGCGAAAGCAGCGCGGAACTGACGACCGACGACCTGTTTCAGTGCACATCGATCATCCGACTGAGACAGGTCGTCTTCCGCTGTAGCCCCGGCGCTCTGCGCCGGGATAGTCACGCCGCAGCGGCGTGGCAACAGCATATTGGACTCTCAACCCCGAGACACGAAGGCCGAAACGGGAGGACGGGGACGGGAACGGGTACGTGTACGTGAAGGGGGAAGGTACGTGAGCAGCACAATGGCCGAGTCTCCAGCGCGGAGCGCGGAGCCGGACCGCCCCGGTGCTGCGGGCGAAGCCCCACCGTTGTCCATCGATCACCTGTAGCCTGTCCCCCGCGACCTGTTCTCGCCTCGTACCCTTCCTCTGTTGCCCATGTAGGGGCGGGCCTCTGCGCCCGCCCGTGCCGCCCCTCCGCGGTACTGATTGATGCCTCGCGTTCGATGCTCGTTGTTGGATGCTATTCCCCTTCATCCCCTCTCCTTGCAGGAGAGGGTGAGGGTGAGGAGGCGAGCAGGCACTGTCTCTCCCGAGGCGCCTTGCCCTCGCTGTTCCTCTCTGTCCTGTCCGGTACGAAGGCCCTCAGGCCCGACCCGTGGTCTGTGGGAGTGACTTCAGTCACGATCAGACGGCGATCCCATCCGTTTCCTGCCCTTGTGTCCGAATCGGTTGCTGATCTGGCGGTTCACTATCAGCGTCTGCACCCGCGCCGGGCACTATTCTAAAATCAGAATAGTGCCGAAATCACCTCGCCTCCAACTCCTGCCGCTCCCCCGCGATGGAGGGCCATGCTCTGTCATGGCCGCACCCCGCCGCGTTGCCGCCCTGTGTTCAGTGTAGGGCGTTGACTGTCCGCTGTTCGCTGTTCGCTGTTCGTTCCCCTCATCCCCTCTCCTCGCAGGAGAGGGCGAGGAGGCGAGCAGGCGAGACGTAGCTTCTCCCATTGCACGTGCCGCCTCTCCGCGCTGCTGATTGATGCCTCGCGTTGGTTGTTCATTGTTGGATGCTCTTCCCCCGCATCCCTCTCCACCATGCCTGGCAAAACGTCCGCCGTGATGCGACCTTGACCGCTTGACGTTCCATCCGTGTTCAAAGGCCACGTCAGGGCTCAAGGGTCGGGAGGGCTGCCCGCATGTCCATTGACACGTTCATGGAGTATCCGGGGCTTCGCGACGAAGGGAGAGCCGCGGAGGATCAATTCCGTAGGTGGCTGACCTCGATCGAGCAGACAGGGCACCTCGGGCAACTCGAGGAGGTTGTCGCGGCGTGGTCATCAAATGACGATCTCACGTGGGTACTGGATTGGCCGATTCCCCGTGACCGTCGCCTAGTTCCGGGAGTTCGTCGAATCGGCCCTCTTCGTCCCGCGTGACAAGGATTGTTTGAGGGGCCCTGCCAATCATCCCGTGGTCCTGGTGAGCTGGGATGAAGCGAGGGCCTTCTGCGAATGGGCGAGCGTCAGGTGGAGAGAGCTGGGGAAGCTCCCGAAGGGCTGGTGTTTCTCTCTTCCGACCGAGGCGCAGTGGGAAAAGACCGCTCGGGGTGGGGTGGTCATCCCGCGCACGCCAATGACGACTCCAGACATCGCGGCGACGCCCTCGACTGCTACTATTGACAATCCGCTTCCAAAGCGCCGCTTCCCGTGGGGTGACTAGGCTAACCCTGACAAGGCCAACTACGCTGACACGGGAATCGGGGACACCAGCGCGGCGGGATGTTTCCCTCGTGGGAGGAGCCCGCACGGGGCTGAGGACATTGCGGGCAACGTGTGGGAGTGGTGCGCGGATTGGTTCGGCTCCTATCCGGCTGAACCTCAGACTGATCCCGCGGGGCCAATGAAAGGCTCGAGGCGTGTCGTGCGCGGCTGCAGCGTCTGGAGCCGCACCGCGAGGTTCGGGACGAACCCCCGGCCAGCCGACCCGTTCGCGAAGCCCGGCGGCGAGTGAAGTAGGGGGATCGCCGTCTCCGCCGTGGCCACGCCGCCTCACCGCCAGGGGTGCGGGGCGACCTCGGGGCGTGCGGCATCACGCATGATTGGACAAATCGCGAAGTGCAGTGCAGATTCGTGTGACAAATCGGAAGTCGACTTCCCAATCATGGGTACCACGCATGCATGATCGCTGGCTGAGTCATACCCTGGCCCGGAAGATTGAGCGGCCGTTCGTCCACCTGCTGTTCGGGCCGCGTCAGGCCGGCAAGTCCACGCTGCTTGCCGCGCTCCTCCCTGAGGAATCTCTCGTTTTCGATTTGTCCGACCCGACGCAGCGGGCGCGCCTGTTAGCGGACCCTGGCGAGTTCATCCGGGTGTGTCGGGCGTTGCCGGAGAGAAGGGCCAGCCGAGTCGTGTTCGTGGACGAGGCCCAGACGGTACCGGCTCTTTTCGATGCGGTGCAGCACCTCTACGACCAGGACAAGCAACGCTGGCGGTTCGTGCTGTGCGGCAGCTCGGCGCGCCGGCTGCGCACGAGCGGAGCGAACCTGCTTCCCGGCAGGAGCTTCCTGCATCACCTGCATCCGCTCATCCTCGCGGAACAGCCCTCGCCGGCACGGATGGAGGCAGAGTCTCCGCTGTCGTTCCCGTGGACCGCGGGCATGAAGCCCGCGAGCCCCTTCCCTGCATGGGATCTGGAGCCCCGGCTCGCGTATGGCGCGCTGCCCGGAGTGGTGACCGCTGACGAGCGGGATCGAGCCGACATCCTCCACGCGTACGCGGCGGCCTACCTGGAGGAGGAGATCCGCAGGGAGGCAACAGTGCGCGACTGGGGAGTCTTCCTCCGGTTCCTGCGGTTCGCGGCCCGTGAATCGGGCGGCATCCTGAACTACACGGCCGTTGCCCAGGAGGCAGGCACGTCGCCGCAGACGGTGAAGGCATACTACCAGATGCTCGTGGATATGTTCGTGGGCTTCCTCGTTCCGGCGTTCTCACGAAGCCCGCGCAAGAACCTGCTTTCCACTCCGAGGTTCCTTTTCTTCGACCTCGGCGTGCGCCACGCGGCCGCCGGGCTGACTCCATCTCCGCACGTCATACAAGGGAACCCGGGTTCCGCGTTCGAGCAGTGGGTCGGCCTCGAGCTGTGGAAGCGGCTGCAGTACCTTGGCGACGGCCAGTTGCACTACTTCCGGACGAGGAGCGGCGCGGAGGTGGACTTCGTGATCGAGCGCGAAGCTCGGCTCACCCCAATCGAGGTGAAGTGGACGGAACGCCCCACCGCGCGCGACGCCCGCCACCTGTTAGGGTTCATCCGAGATCACCCCGACGAGACGGACAAAGGCTACGTGATTTGCCGCTGCCCACGGCCGCAGATGTTGGCCGAACGAGTGGTCGCGCTGCCTTGGTTCTGCCTGTGACGTGGGGACATCAGCCGCGAGATTGCTGGAGATTGTGAGTGGGGGTCTATGGACGCGGGAAGGACGTCAACGTGCGGGCAGCGTTGCCGGCCCCGCTCACGCTCGCCCAGTCGCGTGAGCCTCACGGCCCCATCCCAGGCACCGGCTCCTGGCGGAGCCGCTCTCACTCGCCAGGTACACCGAGCGCACGGGCACCGGCACCGGCGCCACGATCCACCTGGGCCGCGAGGCCAGCCTGCCCGAGGTGGAATTCGCCGCTCGGGACGGCTTCGTCGCTATGCTTCGATCTCGCGCATCCGTCACGCCGGCATTCAAACCGCCCGTTTTGACTCGGGTACGTCACATCATGCAATGCGTGAGCGTCCCCCATGCGAGAGAGCCAGTGGTTTCCCCGTTTGTCTGCGGACTGGCCACACGATCCAGTCGAATCGCCGGCGGGCTGATCCAAGGCGGACGAGCATGAACGGTGCAGGGTGAGCCCGGGCCGCGGGGTTCGCCGCCGCGAATCGTTCGACGCGGTGGCGGAGCTCTATGACCGCGCGAGACCTGCGTACCCGCCGGGGCTGGTTGATGACCTCATTGACCTGGCAGGGATTGGACAAGGAGCACGGGTCCTGGAGATCGGCGCCGGCACCGGTCAACTGACCGTTCTCCTGGCGGAGCGAGGCGTGTCACTCGTGGCCCTTGAGCTCGGTCCGAACCTCGCCCGGGTCGCCCGCAGGAAGCTCGCGCCCTTCGAGCACGCCGAGGTTGTGGGCGCCGACTTCGACGAGTGGGTGCTTCCCGCGGAGCCCTTCGATCTGGTGGTGGCGGCGACCGCCTTTCACTGGCTCGACCCCGCCACGCGACTGCGGAAGTGCGCGGACGCGTTGCGACCGGGAGGCACTCTGGCGATCGTCGACACCACGTGGGGTATCGGCCACGGTGCCGACCGGTTCTTCGCCGAGAGTCAGTTATGCTACGCGCGTTGGGACCCGCACCACGATCCGGACTTCCGGCCGCCCACCATGGAGGACCTGCCGGTGGAGCGTGATGATCTTGCGGGTTCACGGCTCTTTGCCGAGACCCTCCACCGGCGTTACCTCTGCGACCGGGAGTACGACGCCACCCGGTACTGCGAGCTTCTCGGCACCTTCTCGAACGTTCTGGCATTCGACGAGCCGGTCCGCAGGGGCTTTCTCTCGTGCATCGCCGACCTCATCGTGTCCCGGTTCGCGGGAAGGATCGTGCGACACGACCTCTACGAGCTGTGGCTTGCGCGGACTCTGACCAACCCGGAACCGATCTGACCGGCTCGCGCAGCCGCGACCGGTCTGCCGGGTGGGCTGACTGGCCCTGCTGGCGACCTTCACACCGTGATGGCCGTCTCGTGTCCCGGCACCGGCCGGACGTTGACGAGGCCGATGCTGCGGGAGGTTCTCCCGCGGGGAGCGAGACGGGGCAAGGCTGATTCGCTGCTTTTCCCGCCACCGGACCCCGGCTCCCCCCACGGAGGCATCGGCGTGGCTGCTTGACGGTGTACGAGCGCTCCCGCTTCTTAGTTGCGGTTGCATCCGGAGCCAGGCCTGCACCTTGGGATCGTGCCACACCGCACCGAGACTTCCGTGATGGCCGCCCGGGGGTACGAACGTCTTCGCATCGCGTGGGTGGTGGCGCGGTGAACGGATGGCCAGCTCCTATGCCCAAATCCATCCCTCCAACCCCTCTCCCCTCCGGCGTACCCTGGACACACCTCGACGCGGATGGAGGCAGCTGATGGATCATGTCCTGCATAGGCTCCAGGAGCGCGTCAAGGAGCTCACCGCGTTGCACCGGACCGCCGGAATCCTTCAGGACCAGAGCAAGTCAGCGAAGGACGTCCTCTCGGAGGTGGCGGCCCTCCTACCGCCGGCGTGGCAGTATCCCGAGGTCGCGGTCGCCCGCGTTCGGTTCGACCAGCTTGAGGCGAGAACCGATGGTTTCCGCGTGACCGACTGGAGACAAGCTACCTCCTTTGTCGTGCGCGGCGGGCAATCGGGAGAGATCGAGGTGTGCTACCTGGAGCCGAGACCACTCGCGGAAGAGGGGCCCTTCCTGAAAGAAGAGCGGGACCTCATCGAGTCCCTGGCCGAGATGCTCCGGTCGTACTTCCAGCATCTGCTCGCCGACGAAGACCTGCGCAGGGTGCGTTCCGAACTGGAGCACGTCGTCGAGGCGAGAACGGCCGAACTGAGGGAGACGAACACCTCCCTGCGGCGGCTCGCCTCGGAGCTCTCGCTCGCGGAGGCCCGAGAGCGGAGGAGAATCGCCGCGGATCTCCACGATCACATCGGGCAGGCCCTCGCCTTCATCAAGATGAGCATGGGACAGCTCCGAGGGAATGCGATCTTCTGCGGCTTCGAGGACAAGTTCGACGAGATAGCGACGCTCCTCGACCAGACGATTCGGTACACGCGCAACCTGACATTCGAGATCAGCCCTCCCGCTCTGTACGAACTCGGGCTCGAAGCGGCCATCGACGGGCTCGCCGCGCGCTTCCAGAACAAGCATAAGCTCCTCGTTCGCATCGAAACGGATCCGGAGGTTGGCCCGCTCGGAAACGACGTCATCGTGCTTCTGTACAAATCTGTTCAGGAGCTTCTGACCAACGTGAAGAAGCATGCCGGCGCGGGGGTCTGTGCTGTCCGTGTCGGACGGGAAGGAGAGTTCGTCCGCGTTGAGGTTGAGGATGACGGGTGTGGCTTCGACGCCGGGACTCCTGCATGCTGCGGCGCGGGTGACCACTTCGGCCTCTTCAACATCCGGGAGAGGATTCACTATCTCGGCGGGGTCATGGAGATCCGCTCGGCCCCGGGGACAGGCACCACGGTCGTGCTCTTGACCCCTCGCGGCTTGTGAGGACCGTTTGGGACCGCTCACCATTTTGATCGCCGACGATCACCGCCTGTTCCGTGACGGCCTCCGCAACCTTCTCGAACGCCAGATGGGGACCAGAGTCGTTGGCGAAACCGCGGACGGCGTGGAGACCGTCTCCGCCGCCGGCAGATTGAACCCTGACATCGTGCTGATGGACATATCGATGCCCGGGCTCAACGGCATCGAGGCAACCCGGCGGATCGTCTCGCAGGGCGCCACGACTCGAGTCATCATGCTCTCGATGCATTCGGACAGACGCTTCGTGACGGAGTCACTGAAAGCGGGCGCAATGGGTTACCTGCTGAAGGACTGCGCCTTCGAAGAGGTGCTCCACGCCGTGAACGCCGTGAGCAGCGGAACGATCTACCTCTCGAGACGCATCAACGATTCGGTGGTCAAGGAGTACGCCAGTATCGCGAGGAGCGCCCCGCAATCGGCGTTTTCGATTCTGACTCCCCGCGAGCGCGAGGTGCTGCAGCTCCTTGCCGAAGGGAAGTCGACAAAGGAAACGTCGGTCCGGCTCAGTGTGAGCGTCAAGACCATTGAAACGCACCGGAAACAGATCATGGACAAACTCGGCATCCACAGCGTCGCGGAGCTCACCAAGTACGCGATCCGGGAGGGGTTGGCCTCTCTCGAGTGAACCGGGGGCGCCTCAGGTAAATGGCGCATCGGAATCAGGGATTCCCCGATTGCGCGGAGTTGCGCCCGGAATCATAGTTCTCCTGTTGCATTGACGTCTGTGTCCCGTCTCAGCAATGACCCCGGGGTTGGCCTTCTTCTACGGCGGACTGGTGGGGCGAAAGAACGTGCTCACCATCATGACCCAGAGCTTCGTCTCCATGGGGATCACGACGATCGTCTGGTGGGCGTACGGCTACTCGCTCTGCTTCAGCGGCGGAGAGGGGGGCATCATCGGGAATCTCGACAAGGCCTTCATGGCAGGGGTTACCCTCACGACCCCCTCGCCCTACGGCACCGGCAACATCCCCGAGTATGTCTTCATGGCGTATCAGATGATGTTCGCGATCATCACGCCGGCGCTCATCACGGGCGCCTTCTCCAACCGCGTCCGCTTCGGCGCGTATCTGCTCTTTCTGGTCGGCTGGTTGACCTTCGTGTACTTCCCCTTCGCGCACATGGTCTGGGGAAACGGCTTGCTCGCCAAGCTGGGCGTGCTCGACTTCGCCGGAGGCATCGTCGTGCATAACATCGCCGGCATGGCGGCTTTGGCCTCCGTGCTCTACGTTGGACGAAGGCGCGTCGGCGACAGCATGCCGCACAGCATTCCGCTCGTTGCGCTCGGAACCGGCCTCCTCTGGTTCGGCTGGTATGGGTTCAACGCGGGGAGCGAGCTGAAGGTCGACGCAGTGACAGGCCTCGCGTTTCTCAACACCGACATCGCCGCCTCATTCGCCGGTCCGACATGGATGTTGCTCGCGTGGGTGTTCGAGAAGAAGCCCAAGTTTCTCGGCCTTCTCACCGGGGCTGTGGCCGGGCTCGCCACCATCACTCCATGCGCCGGCTACGTAACACCCGCGAGCGCCGCCCTCATCGGCACGGTGGCCGGGGGCGTGTGCTACCTTGCCGTGAATGTGAAGAACCGCCTGCATTGGGACGATGCGCTCGACGTCTGGGGCGTGCACGGAGTTGGGGGGGCGCTCGGGGTCATCCTCCTGGGCGTGCTTGCGAGCACGGCGGTCAACCCCGCAGGCGCCGATGGACTCCTCAGGGGCAACAGCGGCTTCTTCATCCGGCAGACCGCGACGGTCATCGTCTCTTCTGTGTATGCGTTCCTCTTCACCTTCGCGATGTTGTGGGGCATCAACATGATTACGCGCGTCCGCACGACCGAGGGGGAGGAAGAGCAAGGGCTCGACGACTCGCTTCACGGCGAGTCCGCGTATCAGAGTGTCTGAAAGGGATGCGACGGCGGTCGAATGCGATCGTGCTTGTGAATCCAAGCCCCAAGTGTTTCCGCCCTGCCGCGCTCGCGGGCTGGCGCAGCCAGAAAGAGAGGTGCCTGCCCTCCGTCGGTGCCGGCTGACGCCACTCTCGCGCAGCGAAGCCTGGAACACTCCCGCCGGGGAACTATTCTAACATTAGAATAGTTCCCCGGCCGAACTCATCTGCGCGGTGTTCACTCCACGTAGCCCAACGCTTTCAGTCTCGTGGCGTCGGGGCTGCCTTCCCAGGCATCGAGGCGGACCAGCGGGTCGCGCACCTGCTCGCCCCAGAGGTCTCTCAGCCGCTTGGCGGCTTCTTCGTTCCCCTCCAGCAGATTCCGCGACTCCTCCGGATCGCTGGCGAGATCGAAGAACAGGACCCGCTCGGGCATGGTCCAGTCGGTCTCCTTGGAACCCGGCACCCAGATCAGTTTGCGAGATCCCTCCCATGCGGCGCAGATCCGCCGGGTGACCGCCTCCGAGAAGATGAGGTCGTCGCCGGCATTCTGGGTCCCACTCGCCAGCCGCAGGAGATCCCGGCCATAGCTGGGGGGTGCGTCATCGACATCAGCGAGGGCGAGAAGGGTCGGGAGGACGCTCACCGTGCTGACGCGGGCGTCCACCCGTGTTCCCCTGGGCACTCCCCGGCCGCAGAAAATCATCGGCACGTTGAGGATCGGCTCATACATGCCGGCGTGTTCGAAGAACACTCCGTGCTCACCTAATCCCTCACCGTGATCTCCCACCACCGCGATGACGGCACGATCCATGAATCCCATGGCGTCAAGCCGACGCAGGAGCCGCCCGATCTCGCGATCCAGAAAAGCTGTCTCGCCCCGGTAGCGGGAGATCTCGCCATACGGATCGAGTACCAGCCCCGTCGTGGTGTCGTGTCGCACGAGGCCCATGCCCTGCGCATACAGAACCATGCCCGTGCCCGCCTCGCGGGAAGGAGCGGGCAGGCTGCGGGGCGGCGTATAGGGGGTATGCGGATCGAAGTAGTGAATCCAGAGAAAGAGTGGCCGCCTGTCCATGGGCGAGCGCAGGAGTGCACGTATCACTTCGGTGGTCCGCACATCGGCGGGCTCCCCTTCCGGGCCGGGCCAGCGGCTTGGAAGAAAACTCTCGAACCCCTGGCCGAGGTTGGATACTTCGGGGTTGAGGTGGGCAACGCTCACCGCGGCCATGGTACGATACCCGTTCGACTTGAGCAGTTCCGCCATGGTCACGGCTTGATTGCTCACGCCGCGGCTGTTCTGGTAGACGCCATGGGCGAAGCAGTAGAGCCCCGTCATGATGCTGATGTGGGAGGGGGTCGTGGCCTGGCTCGTGGAGACGGCGCGGGTGAACTGAGCCCCCTCGCGGGCCAGCGAGTCGAGGGTCGGCGTCGGGGGCGCATCCGGCGATATGCAGGAGAGGTGATCGGCGCGAAACGTGTCGAGGGTGAGCACAATGACCGAAGGGCGCTTCGGCATGGCATGGCTCTTGACTGATAGGCGCTCTACCCTGACAGTGCCGCAGGTCTCGCCCCCGCCCGCGACGGAGAACACGCCGCCACGGAACGTTGCGGAGTCCGGGGTCACCACGGTGAACGCCTGCCGTCCCGTCTCGGCGGGGGTTGCCCATTCCCCGACCGAGGCGAGTGCCTTCTCGCCGACGAGCGAAAGCGCGATGCGCGTCCCCGCCGGAAGCCGGAAGGAGACCTCTCCTTCCAGTCGGCTTCCCGGAGGCAGCGCAAGCTCGAACAGCAGTCTCTCGCCCGGATGGAAGGCCGGTGCGCCCGTCGCATCGCCCGGTTCGCCATCCGAGGCCATCCCGCGCATCGGCTGCTCAATGGCGGTCACGCTCCACGCCTCGGGAATCCTGGTCAGATCAATGCTCGGGCGACTCCGGTCCCCGCAGGCGCACGACAGCCCCAAGACCGCCATCAGGCCACCGCACAGACGCCTTCCGGTCACCGACCCTCCTCTGTCACTCATGGAGGGGGAGCGAGGCCGGTGGCCGTTTGGATGGGGACGGGTACGGGTACGGGTACGAGTACGAGTACGAGTACGAGTACGAGGAAGGGGATGCGTACGGGGACGGGGAAGGGGTCCCGATTGCGGAGCGCGGAGCGCGGAACACACACTTCGAGTGCACGGGGGACGCTGTGGCCCCGGCGCTCCGCGCCGGGTGGATGCGCAGGACGCAGAGCGGCTCAGCGGCAGGGTGCATCAAGGGATTCGCACTCCCGCCCACGAAGA
>JALOPK010000343.1 GCA_025453925.1 Candidatus Eiseniibacteriota bacterium
ACTGGCCTGCGACGCGTCCTCAGCGGCGGCGCCGTGGATTTCATCGACGACGCCGCGCTGGGACGGCTGGCGGCAACATCCCCGCCGGAGGCCGGCCGGCTGCGCGACATCCTGGCGAAGAGCATGGACAAGCAACCGCTCACTCTGGAGGAGACGGCCGCGCTTCTGGCGGTGAATGATCCCCTGGAGCGCGAGATGATGTTCGAGGCCGCGCGGGAACTGAAACGGCGGGTCTACGGCAACCGAATCGTGCTCTTCGCGCCGCTCTATGTCGGCAATGCCTGCGTAAACGACTGCGCCTATTGCGCGTTCCGGCGCTCCAACCGCGGCGAAGTCCGCCGTACCCTGCGGCACCAAGAGCTCGTGGCGCAAGTGGAAGCGCTTGAGGACGCGGGGCACAAGCGGCTCATTCTGGTGTTCGGCGAGCACCCCCGCTACGACGCCGACTATGTGGCGCGGTGCGTGCGCACCGTCTCCCGCACGAAAAAGGGTACTGGCGAAATCCGGCGGGTCAACCTCAATGCCGCGCCGCTGGACCACGAGGGGTATCGTACCGTCAAGGCCAGCGGCATAGGCACCTACCAGATCTTTCAGGAGACCTATCACCACGAGACCTATGCCCGCATGCACCCCGCCCCCACGGCCAAGGGCGACTACCTCTACCGGCTCGATGGCCTGAGCCGCGCTCTGGAGGCCGGGTGCGACGACGTCGGCATCGGTGCGCTGTTCGGGCTGTACGACTGGCGATTCGAGGTGCTGGGCCTTGTTGCCCATGCCCGCTATCTCATGGAACGGTTCGGGGTGGGGCCTCACACCATCAGCTTCCCGCGCCTCCGGCCTGCGGCCGGCACCGCGGTGGACATGCGCCACCGTGTGGATGACGACGCTTTCATGCATCTGGTGGCCACGTTGCGGCTGGCGGTGCCGTACACGGGGATGATACTGACGGCTCGTGAAGCCCCGGAACTCAGGCGCAGGGTCATGGCCCTGGGCGTGTCGCAGATCGACGCGGGGAGCCGGATCGAGATCGGCGGGTACACCGAGTGCGGGGACGCGCAGGTGCTGGAGCGCGAGCAGTTCTCGCTGGGTGATGTCCGCCCTCTGGACAGCGTCATGCGTGAACTCCTGGAGGATGGCTACCTCCCCTCGTTCTGCACGGCGTGCTACCGGCTGGGGCGGACCGGGGAGCACTTCATGGAATTCGCCATCTCCGGGTTCATCAAGCGCTACTGCACGCCCAATGCCCTCACCACCCTCACCGAGTACCTCGTTGACTATGCCTCCCCAGAGACCCGTGAGGCGGGTGAGCGGCAGGTGGAAAGGGAGCTGTCAGACCTGCCGGATGCCGCGGAGACCCTGACGCGCGGGCGTATCGAGACGATTCGTGCGGGCGACGAGCGCGATCTCTACGTTTAGGCGCATCATGACGGCGTTCCGCACCGAGACCGATCTGCTGGGCCCGCGGCAGGTTCCCGCCGATGCCCTGCACGGGATACACACCGAACGCGCCGTGGAGAACTTTCCCCTCTCCGGACGGCCCGTGCATCCCGCCCTTGTCCAGGCCTACGGCGCTGTCAAACTGGCGTGTGCGAGGGCAAACCACGAACTGGGGTGCGGTGATGACCGCATCTTCGAGGCCATCGAGCGAGCCTGCGCCGAGATGATCCGGGGCGACCTGACCGAGGCCGTCATCGTGGACGCGCTGCAGGGCGGCGCTGGCACCTCCACCAACATGAACGTCAATGAAGTATTGGCCAACCGCGCCCTCCAGTTCATGGGGGAGCAGCCCGGGGCCTACCGCGTGATCTCTCCCCTTGACGATATCAATCGTCACCAATCCACCAATGACACGTTTCCCACCGCTCTGCGGGTCGCCGCGATGCAGGCGCTCCGACCGCTTGAGACGGAGATCATCCTCTTGCAGGAGGCCTTCCAGGATCGGGAGCGGGCCCTGGACCACGTGGTCAAGGTGGGTCGAACCCAGTTTCAGGATGCCGTGCTCGTCACCATGGGGAGGGAGATGGGTGCCTATGCCGAGGCGGTCGCGCGGGACCGATGGCGCATCCACAAGTGCGTTGAGCGTCTCCGAGTAGTGAATCTCGGCGGCACGGCAGTAGGCACCGGTCTGGGTGCACCGAGGCAGTTCATCTTCCGCGTGGTGGATCATCTCCGCGAGATCACCGGGCTCTCCCTCGCCAGGGGGGAGAATCTCATGGACGCGACCCAGAACGCCGACGCGTTTGTCGAGGTCGGAGGGATGCTGGCGGCGTGCGCCGCCACGCTCATGAAGATTGCCACCGATCTGCGGTTCCTTTCCTCAGGTCCCGAGGCAGGCATCGGGGAGATCCGGCTCCCGCCGCGTCAGACGGGTTCGTCGCTCATGCCCGGCAAGGTAAATCCGGTCATCCCCGAGGCGGTGACGCAGGCCTCTCTGGTGGTCATTGCCAACAACGGTGCCCTGACCCACGCCTGCGGCCTGGGGAGTCTCGAGCTGAATCCGTTTCTTCCCCTGGTGGCTGATTTGCTTCTTGCGAACATTACCCTGCTGCAGGGCGCGTGCGGGATCCTCAACCGGTTCTGCGTCGCCGGTCTCGAGGCCGACGAGGCACGTTGCCGGCGGCAGGTCGACACCGCTTCCGCCACCGTGACGGCGTTGGTGGAGGAGATCGGCTACGATGCGGCGGAAGCGCTGGCCGCGGAGGCCAGGGGAACCGGGATGTCGATCAGAATGCTGGCCATTGAGCGCGGCCTCCTCTCCGAAGAGCGTTTCGACCGGCTCACCAGCCCGGAGAGCGTGACGAAACTCGGGTGGGCCACTCCGCCGGTGGAGCCGGAGGCGACACCATGAGCGCGCCCCGCGGCATGCGTCTCCACATCGGGATCTTCGGGCGGAGGAACGTTGGCAAGTCTTCTCTCCTGAATGCCCTGGCGCGCCAGGATGTGGCCATCGTCTCCGCCACCCCCGGGACGACCACCGACCCCGTGGAGAGGCCCTTCGAGCTCCAGCCACTGGGGCCGGTCGTGTTTATCGATACCGCGGGCATCGATGATGACGGGGGCCTCGGCGAGCAGCGAACGGGCCGCACCCGCAAGATCCTGGAGCGGATCGAGGTGGCGCTTCTCGTGGCGGAATCCGGAACCTGGGGTGCGCACGAGGAGGAGTTACTCGACGAGTTGCGACGGCGCGGCGTGCCGCTCGTCGTGGTGCACAACAAGCGGGATCTATCGCCGCCCGATCCCGGGCTGGTGGCCCGCCTGGCCTCCGGAGGCGTGCCGTCGGTGGAGACCGACGCCGCACGAGGCATGGGTGTGGCTGAGTTGCTGGCCTCCCTCGTCCGCGCGGTGCCGGACGAACTGGTGGAGGCTCCCCCGCTGGTGGGCGATCTCATCCGGGCGTGCCAGGCCGTGGTGCTCGTGGTGCCCATCGATCTGGAAGCGCCCAAGGGGCGTCTGATCCTTCCCCAGGTTCAGACCATCCGTGACATCCTGGATCATGACGCCTGGTGCGTCGTGACCAAGGAGCGGGAGCTGAGGGATGCCCTGGATCGACTCCGGGAATCGCCCGCGCTCGTGATCACCGATTCGCAGGCATTCCTCAAGGTCGCCGGCGACGTGCCGCCTGGCACCCCTTTGACCTCGTTTTCCATCCTGTTCTCCCGGCTGAAAGGCGACATTCTGACCTTCGCGCAGGGCGCGGCCGCCATCGACCACCTCCGTTCCGGCGATCGGGTGTTGATGGCCGAGGCCTGCTCGCATCACCCCGTGGGCGACGACATCGGCCGGGTGAAGATCCCGAGATGGCTCCGTCAATACGCGGGCGGCCACATCGAGTTCGATCACGTGCAGGGGCATGACTTCCCTGCGGATCCCACGGCGTACCGCCTGATCGTCCACTGCGGCGCCTGCATGCTCACCCGTCGGGAGGTGTTGGGGAGGGTGGCCGTAGCCCGGGCACGGCACGTGCCCATCACGAACTACGGGATGGCCATCGCCCATTCGCTGGGGCTCCTGGAACGGGCGCTGGCGCCGTTTCCCGCGGCTCTTGAGGCCTATCGCGGGGAAGACTCGTTCTCGATGATGGGCGACCATCGAAAGGGATGCCACCACGTGGAACCGCGTGTTGAACTGAAGGAAGGTCTCGAGGAAGTACTGCTCGTTCCAGTAGAAGGAGTGCTTCAGGTTCCACTCCAGGGGGTAGTCGAAGGGGAAGAAGATGTCGTGAATGTGTACGAGCACACCTTCTTGCATACTCGGTGGAATGAAGGGGACTCGCGGCAATCACCTTCACAGCCGCGCGCCTCACGACACCGCTGACGATACCGAGAAAGCTTGATGAGGCAACGCGTTCGGCCGTGCTCGATGCGTGCGGAGCATTGCTCTTGACACGGGGCGAGGAACAGCGCATACTGAGCGATGTGATTCAATTCACAATGTGTAGGATTGCACAAGAATAGATAACTCACCGTGAGAAGCGGAGGTAGTCCGTGGAGAAGACCATCGGCCGGATGAGCCTCTACCGCCGGCTATTGCTCGACATCGAGAAACGAGGTGCGAGCCATGTCTACTCCCATGAGCTGGCGCGCGTGGCTGGCATCGGTGCGGCCCAAGTGCGCCGTGACCTCATGACCATGGGGTTCAGCGGAAGCCCCTCGAAAGGGTATCACGTGGCGGATCTGATAGGGCACATCGGCACGGCCATTGACCCTCCGGAGCAACAGCGGGTCGCGCTGGTGGGCGTCGGCAACCTTGGGCGCGCGATTCTGGCCTACTTTCACGGACGCCGGCCCAAGCTCGCCATCGTGGCGGCGTTCGACGATGATTCGGCGAAGGTGGACAAGGTGGTGCACGGATGCCGGTGTCATCCGCTGCGGGCCATGTCGGAAATAGTCCCCGCGCTCGACATCACCGTGGGGATCATCACCGTGCCCGCCGAGTCCGCCCAGGACATCGCCGATCGGCTGGTCAACCTCGATATCAAGGGGATCCTCAATTTTGCGCCTGCCGCGCTGCGAGTCCCCCCCGGCGTCTTCGTCGATACCATGGACATCACCACGGCGCTGGAGAAGGTCGCCTACTTCGCCCGCAAGGGCCGCTGAGTGGAAAGGAAGCAGCCATGAACCTCGGTGAGGTCGATGCCATCCTCAACCGCTACCCCAACGCTGCCAGGGATGCGCTGATCCCGATCCTCCAGGAGGTGCAGGAGCACCTCGGCTTCCTTGACCGGGATGCCGTGGTCAAGATCGGCCAGCACCTGCATCTGCCGGCAAGCAAGGTCTACGGCGTCGCGACCTTCTACAACCAGTTCAGATTTCACCCGCCCGGGCGGTTCCATGTCCAGCTTTGCCGCGGCACGGCGTGTCACGTGAAGGGGTCGGCCAAGGTGTTGGAGGCAGTCCAGCGAGCACTCAAGCTCAATCCGGGTGAAACCACCAGAGACGGCCTCTTCAGCCTCGAGGTGGTCGCCTGCATCGGCGCCTGCGGACTGGCGCCGGTGATCAGCGTCAACGGCGAGTTCCACGGCGGGGTAACGCCCGATTCCGTCAAGAGGATCATCGCGGAGTACCGGGAAAGGGGCAGGAAGGATGCATAGCGCTGCGCCTCCCTCAAGCATCCTTGATCAGCGCGTTGTGGCGGAATGGTTGCGCGAACCAGACGGGTCCGGGCACGCGATGGCCCGGATGCTGGCGCCGCTTCGGCGCGACGACGTGATCCGCCCCGTGATTTTCGTCGGCACGGGCACCTGCGGGTTAGGCGCCGGCGCGGCCAAGACCCTCACGGCAATCCGCTCCCATCTGGCGGCGCATGCCATCGATGCCGACGTCGTCGAAGTCGGCTGCATCGGGCTTTGCTCCGCCGAACCCATCGTGGAAATCCAGATCCCGGGCCGGCCCCGGGTGATGTTCCCCAGGGTCGATGCCGGCGGCGTGCCCGCGCTCCTCGATGCTGTACTGGGGGGAACGATTCCGGATGGCGCCCTCGGTCAGCATCCCCACGACGGAAACGGATGGCCCGGCGTGCGCCCGCTGCAGGACCATCCTTTCTTCGCACCACAGACGCGCTGGGTACTGGCCAACTGCGGCCTGATCGATCCGGGCAGCATGGGCGAATACCTCGCACGGGACGGCTATCGGGCGCAGGCGAAGGCGCTGGGAACCATGACCTCTCAAGATGTCTGCGGCACCGTGGAGGAGAGCGGCCTCAGGGGCCGAGGCGGCGGGGGGTTTCTCACCGGCCGGAAGTGGCGGTTCGCCCTGACCGCCCCGGGGGACCGCAAGTACCTCATCTGCAACGCCGACGAGGGAGATCCGGGCGCGTTTATGGACCGCGCGGTCATCGAAGGCGATCCCCACCGGTTGCTTGAGGGAATGGCCATCGCCGCATATGCCATCGGCGCGACCAAGGCCTACGTGTACATCCGGGCCGAGTATCCCCTGGCGATCGCCAGGCTGAAGACCGCCCTGTCCCAGGCGCACGAAGCGGGTCTCCTCGGCCACAACATCCTCGACAGCGGCTTCAATCTGGAGATCGTGATCAAGCAGGGCGCCGGGGCGTTCGTGTGCGGTGAGGAGACGGCCTTGATCGCCAGCATAGAGGGCCGGAGAGGCATGCCGAAGCCGCGCCCACCGTATCCGGCGGTGCGCGGCCTCTTCGACAAACCTACCGTGATCAACAATGTCGAGACCCTGGCGAATGTGCCGCAGATAGTCCGTCTCGGCGCCGATTGGTTCAACTCCCTGGGAACCGCCTCGAGCAAGGGCACCAAGGTCTTTGCGTTGTCGGGCAAGGTCGCCCGCACCGGTCTTGTGGAGGTGGCCATGGGCACGTCTCTCCGGCAGATCGTCTTCGACATCGGCGGCGGCCCCCCGGACGGGCGGTCGTTCAAGGCCGTGCAGATCGGAGGGCCATCCGGCGGCTGCATACCCGAGTCGCACCTCGATATTGATATCGACTATGAGTCGCTCAAGACCGTAGGCGCCATCATGGGTTCCGGCGGGCTGGTGGTCATGGATGACGCCAACTGCATGGTAGACGTCGCGAAGTTCTTCATGGACTTCATCCAGCGGGAGAGCTGCGGCAAGTGCATCCCGTGCCGCGAGGGCACCAGGCGGCTCCTCGAGATGTTGGAGGCCATCACCCGCGCCAGGCGGAGCGAACACGGCGTGCAGGCGCTGGAGCGTTTTCGGGGAATCGTGAACCTGGAGCGTCTCGCCGAAGTGATTAAGGATACCAGCCTCTGCGGCCTCGGCCAGACCGCTCCCAACCCGGTCTTGAGCACGTTGCGGTGGTTCCGCGACGAGTATGAGGCACACGTGTTCGAGCGCCGGTGCCCCGCGGGCGTGTGCAAGGAGTTGCTCGTGTACCGCATCGATCAGTCCCGGTGCACGGGCTGCACCGCCTGCGCGCGAAAGTGCCCGGCGGAGGCCATAATGGGAGCGCCCAAGAGCCCCCACTACATCGTGCCGGAACGGTGTATCGGATGCGGGGCATGCCTTGAGGCATGCCGTTTCGACGCCGTCGTCACCGAATAGATGAGGAGCGCCATGTTCTCCATTGATGTCAACGGCCGTTCCATCCAGGCCCAGCAGGGCGAGACC
>JALOPK010000344.1 GCA_025453925.1 Candidatus Eiseniibacteriota bacterium
GCGGCTCGCGGCCCTGGATCGCCCCTCCCATCAACAGGTGAAGGCCCTCATTCACCGGATCGTCGGACCCACAGTGTCCAAGGTTGACGTGTTACGGGGGTATCGGTCGCTGGTGTCCCGAGGCGTGCTCAAGGAACAACATGGCATCCTGAGCGCTCTCTGCCTCAAGCCGGTGCGCACGGTAAGCGGTGTCACGCCGGTGGCAGTCATGACCGAGCCCCACGCGTGCCCGGGGTCCTGCATCTTCTGTCCCGATTTCGAAAACATGCCCAAGTCGTACATCACCGATGAACCCGGCGCGCTCCGGGGTCTCCAGCTTGCCTTCGACCCCTATCGTCAGACCACGCATCGGATCCAGGCGCTCACGACAATCGGCCACGTGACAGACAAAATCGAACTTATCGTGCTGGGTGGGACCTGGTCCTCCTATCCGCGTGCCTACCAGGAGCGATTCGTCCGGAGATGCTTCGACGGGATGAACGGGGCGGAATCGTCGGACCTCATCGAGGCCCAACGTCACAACGAGACCTCCACGCACCGGAATGTGGGCCTCTCCATCGAGACCAGGCCCGACCTCATCACCGTGGACGAAGCGGCCTGGCTGAGGCGCCTCGGGGTGACCAAGGTGCAGATCGGCCTTCAGAGCCTGGATGATGCCATCCTTGCGATGAATCGGCGCGGGCATACCTCGGATGACACCCGCCGGTCTTTCGCCATCCTGCGGGCTGCCGGATTCAAGATCCACGCCCACTGGATGCCCAATCTCCTCGGCGCCACTCCCGAATCCGATCTCGCCGATTTCGCCCGCCTCTGGGGCGATCCAGCGATCAGGCCGGATGAGCTGAAGATCTACCCCTGCTCACTGATAGCGGGGACGGGGCTCTACCGGTTGTGGGAACGCGGCGACTTCGCTCCGTACTCCGATGACATCCTGGTTGACCTACTGGCCCGGTGCAAGGCCATGATCCCGCCGTACTGCCGAGTCACCCGGCTCATGCGCGACATCCCCGTGCACCACATCGAAGCGGGGTGTAAGAACACCAATCTGCGGCAAACCGTGCGGAAGCACATGGCGGCGCATGGCCTTCACTGCGGGTGCATCCGTTGCCGGGAGGTGCGAGTGAGCGAAATCGATCCGGAGTCTTTGGTTCTCGATGACACGACGTATGAGACGCCGACCAGTGTTGAGCACTTCCTTTCGTTCGTCTCCCTCTCATCCTCGCCCGCACCTTCCCGACTGGCGGCCTTCCTCCGGCTGTCACTACCCAAGGAGACTGCAACGGGTATCATCCTGCCGGAGCTGCGCGGATCAGCGGTCATACGGGAAGTCCACGTCTACGGCCCCTCGCTGCCCTTGGGTTCCCATGCGCCCCACGCGCAGCACTGCGGGCTGGGGACCCGGCTCCTGGAGGAGTCGGAGCGTGTGGCAACCAGCGCCGGCTTCGGGCAGCTCTCCGTGATCTCAGCCATCGGCACCCGCCCCTACTACCGCACCCGGGGCTTCGCGCTCGGCGAGCTGTACATGCATCGGGGAATCGGGTAGACCGTGTTCTGATGCTCCCCTGCGCCTCTGGCCGCCGGGCGGTCGGTGTTGAGACGCATCACTCCCGCACGTACTCCGCGACTTGACCCCGCCGCCGCGGGCCGCTATCCTAATGGTTCTTCACTGTAGCCGCCCGTTTTGTCCATTGGTACTCGTGCACACAGCCAGTGTGCTAGAGCGGTAGGGACATCATGCGTGAGCCGGTATCACGTCTTCCGTCCTACGCTCGATGTCTCGCCCACATTCCCCGACGACCTGCCAGTTCAGCACAGTCATGCCCCATTCCCACTCGCCAGGAGGAAGACCGTGAAGCGTAGGAGTCCCTCCCACTCCGATTCGTTCATCTTGTGCGCCATGCTCTTTCCGCTCCTCGTCGCCCCTCCGCTCCTGGCTACCAACCACAGCGGCAATATCTATACCCAGACATGGTATGCGGCGGACAATCCGCACATCATGGTGGGCGCAGCCACGGTCGTGAATGGTGACACGCTGACCATCGAGGCCGGCTGCACCGTGCTCTTCAACGGCAACTATACTCTGACCGTCCAGGGAGCGTTGGTGGCGGATGGCGACGCGGCGGATCATATCACATTCTCGTCGAACCAGGCAACGCCGACGCCGGGATACTGGGGCTCGCTCTACTTCAATGGCCCTGATGGCGGCTGCCTTCTGGACTACTGCGACATCAGTTATGGCGGGTCGTCGACTGCAATGATCCGGCTCACCAATGGTGGCGCCGGTTTCACAAACTGCACGGTCGAATACAGTGGCACGGGGGCCTTCAATCTGGGGAGTTGGGGCTCTCCCTGGATCTCGTCATGTACCATTCGCAACTGTGGCGGCATCGGGATTCAGTGTATGGACTTCTCTGCCGATCCCTCCGTGTCCAATTGCGTGATCCAGGACAATGGCGGCTATGCCGTCTCCACCCTGGGTGGCAATGTGAAGAACTTCACGGGGACGATGACCATCACGGGCAACAACCCCGATGCATTCCTGGTAAACACCGGCACCAACGATGCGATCACGACCGGGACATGGATGAACCACGGGGTGCCCTACGTCATCAACGGCAATCAGAACGTCTCCAACGGGCAGACGCTGACCCTGACGGCTGGCGACACGCTGAAGTTCAACGGCAACTACGGCCTGACGGTCCAAGGCACGCTGGTGGCAGATGGCGATGCGGCGAATCACATCACATTCACCTCGAACCAGGCGACGCCGACGCCGGGATACTGGGGCACTGTCTACTTCTCGAGCCCGGATGCCGGCTGCATCATGGACTACTGCGACATCAGTTATGGCGGCTCGGCGAACGGCATGATCCGGCTCGGCAACGGCGGCGCCACCTTCACGAACTGCACGGTCGAGTACAGCGGCACGGGAGGCTTTCGCCTCGAGAGCTGGGGTGGCCCCGCGATCTCCTCATGCGTTATTCGCGAGTGCGGCGGCATCGGCATCCAGTGTATGGACTACTCGGCGGATCCCTCCGTGTCCAATTGCGTGATCCAGGACAATGGCGGCTATGCCGTCTCCACCCTGGGCGGCAATGTGAAGAACTTCACGGGAGCGATGACCATCACGGGAAACAACCCGGATGCGATCCTGGTGAACTATGGCACTAACGATGCCATCGGCACAGGGACATGGCTGAATCACGGCGTGCCGTACATCATCAATGGCAGTCAGAGCGTCTCCAACGGCCAGACTCTGACGCTGGCGCCCGGTGACACACTCAGGTTCAATGGCAACTATGGGTTCAACGTGCAGGGCACCCTAGTGGCGGATGGCGATCTCGCAAACCACATCACGTTCACGTCAAACCAGGTGATCCCGACACCGGGCTATTGGGGGTCGCTCTACTTCAATGCCCCTGACGGAGGCTGTCTCCTGGACTACTGCGACATCAGCTACGGCGGGTCGGCCACTGCCACAATTCGGCTCAACAATGGAGGCTGCACTTTCACGAACTGCGCGATTGAGCACAGCGGCACGGCCGGAATCTATGGGGAGGACTGGTCGCATCCCGTGCTCACCTCATGCGTGGTGGAGGACAATGCAGGGGCGGGTGTGCACATGAACGGATACGGGGCCGATGCGCATCTCACCGGATCCACCCTCCAGGGGAATCTCTACGGATTCCGCGGGGAGCAGGGTTCGCCCTTCTTCTACTCCGGGAACCGCATCATGGACAACGCAAGCTACGGGTTCTATCTCACCGGCGCGGTCGCGCCAGTCTTCGGTGACACCCTGACCGAATGGAACGACATTCACGGCAACGGCACCTTTGACTTCTACAATGGGACCTCGAACGTGTACGCCTACTACGTGTACTGGGGCACAACAGACCCGTCGGTCATCTCATCGCGCATCTGGGACGACTTCGATGACCCCGCACTGGGCATCGTCTACTTCACCCACTGGCTGGATGAGACCCACGAGAACGAGCAAACCCTCACCACGCCGGTGATCACCAGCGTCGCCGCTGCATCGGATACGGTGCACATCGTC
>JALOPK010000059.1 GCA_025453925.1 Candidatus Eiseniibacteriota bacterium
TGCGACAGTGCCCGCATGATCACGGATGGAGCATGCTTGCGCCTGCCATCTCCATGGGGCTTCTCCTCCTCTCCTGCGGCCGGGAGCCTTCGAGCAGAACCGCCCCAGGCCCCGGGCCCGGAATCGAGAGCCTCCTCGACCAGGTTCCCGATGACATGCCCGCGGGGCCGTGGAGCGCGCTGACGCTTGAGGGCGGCACTTCCGCAGACGGAGACAATCGGGTCCGCCTTGACGGAGGGGGACAGCGTCGCCCTCTGAGTGGCAGGAGGGAGTTCAATTCCGGCGGCACGGTCGTGGTCAGGCTTGCGTACGGCGGGCCGTGGCGGACGAGCGCGACCGTCGAGGCGCGCCTCCTCAAGGATGATGCCATCGTGGCGGTGGACACCAGCGCGCTCGGGCGGAGCTGGGCCGAACTGCGCGTGGCAACTCCCGCGGCGGGCGCCGACGAACTCCAGATCGTGCACCGCACCGGTCATCAGGAAGAAATGCCCTCAGCGTCCGCCATGGCGTTGGAGGTACATTCGTCTGACAGCCGGGTGCTGAGGCGCGCCAGCGCCATGCTGGCGTGGGCGGTCCGCGCTCCCGCTACCGACGCACAGATGGTATTGGGGGTGAGGAAGTTCGGGCTCACGAGGGAGGGAACTCGCAGGAATGCTGTGGCCTTGTCCTCGGGCGACACTCTGACCTTCGAGGTGCCGCCGGGACTGGGAATCGTGCAGTTGCGATTCTGGTCGGCGGCGCTGAGAGTCATTCCTTCCGAGCCAGGGCGGCTGGTGGTGGAGTGGGAGGACGAGTCGGGTTGGCGCGAGATCGGCTCGTGGGATGCCAGGGATCTGTCGGGAGCGGGGTGGCGGCCGTGGGACTCCCTGCCATTCTCCCGGGCGCGAAGGATCCGTTTCATGATGAGGGGCGTCGAGCATCTGGTGGCCGTGGGGTCGCCCTTGCTGACGGCAGACCCTGAACTGGGGCCGACACGAAAGAACGTGATCCTGATCGATCTCGACACGATGAGGGCCGACCGGCTCGGCTGCTATGGGTATCGGGAGAGGCCGACCTCAGCCAGGTTGGATTCGGTGCTGAGCGCGAAGGGCTTCTTCCTATTCACGCACGCGTACTCCGCCGGGCCGTGGACGTTGCCGGCCACCGCGAAGTTCATGACCTCCAGATACCGCAACATCGACCGGGACGCCACGCTCCCCGGGGAGCACACGACACTGGCGGAAACGCTTCGCGGGCAGGGATACTATTGCGCTGCGTTCACAGGAGGCGGCATCCTGCGTCTTCCGGGGTTCGAGCAGGGGTTCCACCGCTACCACTGGAGCGAGGAGCTGGGCGACGACTACGGAAAGGTGGAGAGCACGTTCCCGATGGCGGCGGCATGGCTCCGAAAGACCGACCTCAGGCCGTTCTTCCTGTTCGTCCACACGTACGAACCCCACCGACCCTACACGAGGGATGTGTTCTGCAAGGGGTTGCCCCACGGCAGACTCGGTGACCTCTCGCGCGGCGAGCACCTCAAGCTGCGCACAGTGTTGGGTCATGAGTGGAACGGGGCGCTCTCCCGTGACGAGAGCCTCTATGTGCAGGCTGCCTATGACGGAGGAGTGAGAGTCGCTTGCGATGCCACGGCGGATCTCCTGACGCTCGTGGACGACCTGGACCTCTGGGGGAACACCGTAGTGGTGATCCTCAGCGACCACGGCGAGGAGTTCCGGGAGCACTCGAATGTCTTTGCCGACCATTGCGATGAGTCGGTCTACGGGGAGACAATCGATGTTCCCTTCCTGTTCTATGATCCGGCCCACGCGCGTGCGGGGATCCAGAGGATCGAGAACGCCGTGAGCACGGTTGACCTGGTGCCCACGATCGCCGGGGCGCTCGGGCTTGCCCCGGCCGACCACTGCGATGGGGTCAACCTGGGGCCGCTGTTGGCAGGAGGCACAATCGCGCGTCCCGTGCCGATCATCGCCATGAGTCACCCTGGGTTCACTCCCGGAAGTGTGCGAAGCGCCGTCATTGTGGACGGGCTGAAGTACATTGCGGCCGACACCGCCATCGCATCGCCCGCCCTCATGTATCCTCGGCACGAGCAATTGTACGATCTGCGCCGGGATCCCCGCGAGGCCAGCGACCTCGCCGCGTTGTCACCCAAGGATGTCGACCGTCTTGCCAGGCTGCTGCGTGACGGTCTGTCTGCGGCTGCACCCCTTGTTGAGGCGGCCGCCGATACCCATCCTGCGATATCACCGAAGCTGCTCGAGCAGCTTCGGGCGTTGGGCTACGCGGTCAGCGACTCGGCGCGGTAGCACAGTCACGCCAAGCGTTGACCTCAACTGCTTGGCTGATCGAGCAGGGATTCGGGGGCATCATGCGAAGTACGCGGACCCGACTTCGGGTCGCGCCGGTCGCCCCCTGGGTTGGGCGGACCCTACGGCGGCCGCCGCCAGGGCGAGCCCGATGATCGGGCGGCGAGGCGCGAGATGCGGTGCTCGATGTCTTCCCGGGTGACGCGGAATTCGGCAGCGGGAGACCGGCCCATGGCATCGAGACTGCTGAGGGTCTCCAGGGCCAGCTCCGCGAGGCGCATCGCCTCTCCGTATTCTCTGCTGACGTGCTCCAGGTGCTTGGCGACCTCCACGAGCCCGAAGGGGCGGAGCATGGTCCCTTCGGTGGCGATGGTGGAGAACACCCGCACGGCCTCGTCGCGATCGCCGAGGCGACGATGCAGGAGCCCCAATCTGGCAAGCGTCTCCTCACGAGTCGTCACGGAGCGGAACTCACCCTCGGCGGCCACGCGGTAGAGTCGGGCGGCCTCCCGGGCGGTCTCCGTTTCCAGTATGCGCGCCACGCTGACCACGTCTTCCATACATCGGGCATCATCAGCTGCACCGCTGAGGAGTTGCAGCGCTTCAGCCGTGAGGCCGGCAAGGGAGAGGATGTCGTGGATGTTGTGCTCGAACACCGGCCGGAGCGGGCCGGCATCGCCCGAGCGGAGCGCGGCAAAGTAGAGACCCGGGATCATCGCCCCCGGCACATCCATGTCGCGCTCAACCCCCAGCACCTCGCGTTCAAGGCTGCTGAGGCTGCACCCGGCACCCCGGGCGCGCCAGAGCCGCCGTGCAGGATGCAGCATGTCCAGGTGGAGAACGGGGATGGGCGCATCGAATACGCGGTTGGTCGCGAACCGCGCCTCCAGGAGAGGAATATCGAATGCGCGGCCGTTATAGGTGACCATGCCCTCGAAGCGACGGAATCGTTCCGATAGCGTCCACAGGAGCGCGGGTTCTTCGTCATAGTCCCGTGCGAAGAACTGCTCGACCACGAACAGCGGGCCTTCCACGTATCCGATGCCCACCAGAAATGCAAATGTGCCAGCGGTCGTTGCCAGCCCTGTTGTCTCGGTATCGAGGCACAGGAGTTGAGAGGGTCGCACGCCCTCGAGGCCAGGGGTCTTGGCCACGCGGCCCATGGTGGGGCTGATCGGCGAATCCAGCGCGGAGAGCGCGCCGCCGAAACGGCCGCGCCGCGCGGAGAGCGGTGTTTCCGTCCACGTCGCGAACAGCGGGCCATGCGGTGTATCCAGAAACCGGCCGGAGACCGCGTCTTCGATGCGCACCTGGCGTCGCGGCGGAGGGCCGGCGCTGCGCACGATGCCGGACTCGACGCGGGCAATGAGCCGGCGGAGCATCTCTATGGTCTCCGGGCGCTCGCCTGCCCGGGATGAACCGGCAGCCGCGCCCGATCCGGACAGGTCGCCCAATCGATCAGACAGCGGGCGTGATGGGGAGCTCACGGTTCACGGTTCACAGTTCGCGGTTCGGGGAGGCGTCGAGTGCGAGACCCGCGCGGACGAAACGGAGGCCCTCCGTCCATTGCTGGCACGAGGTGTGCGCGCACGTGAGATCGCGACGCACGTCGCTCCCACCGAAGGGGGCGCGCAGTCGGCGGCCGCCAGATAGGGGACCCCTCTCGGTCCCCGTTTCGGGAGGGTGGAACCAGCGAACGGTCCGAGCCTAGGAGCTGTTCGCCGCGCCACTCGTGATCTGCTCCAGCAGAGCCCGGGCGATCCTCTTGGATTCGCGACCCACGAAGTTGACGGGGCCGACGCACGACGGGCACCCATTGGCGCAGGGGCAATGGCGGATGAGAGAAAGCGTGCGCGCCAGGAGCACATCGTGCGCCCGGAAGAGACCTTCCGAGAAGCCCACCCCGCCGGGAAGGTTGTCGTAGAGAAACAACACCGGCTCGAAGTCGTCGGGCATCGCCCCCGCCTCTCCGGGAACCCGCCGCATTCCCCCCATGGTCTGTTCCACGCTGAAACTCCCCTCGCGGTCTCCCAGGGTGGCGCCGAGATCCCTCGGATCGCACATGAGGTGGACCGCGGCGACATTGTGCAAGGCGTAGATGATGCCCAAGAGGCCGTCCACCAGCATATCCCGGGGGTAGGGGAGCCCGGCGATCAGCTCCGACGGGATGGTGAACCAGTAGCTCATGGTGTGCATCTGGTTCTCGGGCAGACTCACCTCGCCCGCGCCGATGTTCTCCAGCGTGTGAAACTTGATCTTCTTGAATCCCACCACCTGGGTGAACACGAGCACTTCTCCGTGCTCCACGCTGATGGGACCTGAGGGGCGTTCCTCGAACGAATCGATCACGCGGACCTTGGTGTAGTTGATCGCATCGGTGAAGTAGTCGATGGCGACCTGCGACACGTAGGCCCGGCGCTCATCGAAGTTGAGCTCATCCACGTAGTACTGGGCGCCCTCGTGGATGTAGATGGCCTTCTCGTGGATCATCTCCGGCGCGCTGGTGAAGTCGACTTCGCCGATCACTCTGCTGGTGGACCCGGTGCGATCCACTACGATGAAGTTGTCCGAGGACACCGATCTCAGGCTGACATGGTCGGCGGGGTAGTTGTCCGACGTCCAATGCCACTTGCCTCCGGCGCGACGCACGACGCCCTCCTGCTCAAGGTATTCAAGGAGCTCCTCGGTCTTTGTGTCCACCAGGTTCTCGCCCTCCTCAAAGGGCAGCTCGAACGCGGCACACTTCACGTGCGACAGAAGGATGAGGAGGTTCGAAGGGTCGATGAGCCCGTGTTCTGGGCTGCTGCCGAAGAAATAGTCGGGATTCCGCACCACGTACTGGTCGAGGGGCGCCGAAGAGGCCACCAGCACCGCGGCGGACAGGCCTGCCCGCCGCCCCGCCCGCCCCGCCTGCTGCCACGTGGAGTTGATGGTGCCGGGATACCCCGCCAGCACCGCGACATCCAGACTGCCGATGTCGACACCCAGCTCCAGCGCATTAGTCGAAACCACTCCACGCACCGTCCCGTCCCGAAGGCCCTGCTCGATTGCGCGGCGCTCCTTGGGCAGATAGCCCCCGCGGTATCCCCGCACGAGGCCGGCGTCCGCGGGAGTCTTCTCCACGCGTTTGCGGATTTCGGTCAGGAGGACTTCGGTCGTCATGCGCGCCCTGGCGAAGACGATGGTCATGATGGCGCTGTTCAGGAAGAGGCCGGCGAAGTGCACCGCCTCGGGGATGTACGACCGCCGTATCCCCAGTTCCTCCTGGATGACGGGGGGGTTGTAGAAGGCGATCACCTTCTCGCCCCGGGGAGCACCGTTTCTGTCGACAAGATCGACCGGAGATCCGATGATCCGTTCCGCCAGCTCCTGGGGGTTTGCGATGGTCGCCGAGGAGAGAATGAACCGGGGCGACGACCCGTAGAACCCGGCGATGCGGCGCAATCGCCGAATCACGTTGGCGACATGGCTGCCGAACACGCCGCGGTAGGTGTGGAGTTCGTCGATGATGACATAGTTCAGATTCCTGAACAGCCCCATCCACTTCGTGTGATGCGGGAGGATGCCGGCGTGAAGCATGTCGGGATTGGTCACCACGATGTGGGCCTTGTTGCGCACGGCGCGGCGCACGTCGCCGGGCGTGTCGCCGTCGTACGTGAAGGCGCTCACCGCGGACCGCAACCGCGGGATCATCTCCTGGAGCTCGGCGACCTGGTCCTGCCCGAGAGCCTTGGTCGGGAAGAGGTAGATGGCGCGGCTCGACGGGTCCTTGACGATCGAATCCAGGACGGGGAGGTTGTAGCAGAGGGTCTTGCCGGAGGCAGTGGGTGTCGTCACCACGACATCCCGCCCCTGTCGGACGAGATCGTAGACCTCGGTCTGGTGGGTGTACGGCCGGTCAATCCCGCGGGCCTCGTACGCCTCCCGGACGGCAGGAGCGAGCGTATCGGGCCAGGAGACATACTCGGCGTCGTGGGCGGGGAGTTGCCTCCACGCCGTGATGTTGGCGCCCAACGGGCCGCGGCGAATGCTGTCCAGGATGCTCTGTAGATCGGTGCGCATGTGCGGAACCTACGGCCTCTCGAGGGTGCGGTCAATCAGCCAGCGGTGCTGATTCGCGGGTGGGCACGCCCGGGCGGCGGGGTGCGGTTGCTGACCAGGAGCGGACACCCCATGTCCGTGAACGGCGCCGGTGCCGCGGGTTGACGGCGACCTCGCGCCGCTGCTTGTTGCCGCTGCCGCGCAGGTCCCGCCGGCGGTGTTGACCGTGGGGCCTGCGGGAAAGCCAGCAGGGAGATCGGAACGACCCGCCATGCGTGGCCTTGGGCGCTCCCGAGCGGGCACGGAAGCTGCATTACGGTGCAGATGTTCTCTTCTGAGACGATGTTGCCGACGCCCTGCGGGCGCGATGAGTTGTTCAGGTTCGAAGGAGACGCAGTTGGAGAAGATACGGCCATTTCTTGCCTCGGCACTTGCCGCGGCGCTGGTATGCGGAGGCGCGGAGGCGTCTTCCGTGCTGCTGGACGCCATGGAAGCGGAGCTTGCCCGGGCAATGGAGACGATGGGCTCCTCAACCGATGTGCCGCTCTACTACATGCAGTACACGGTCACCGACGAAAGCCGGTTCGAGCTCTCGGCGGCGGACGGCGGTTTCAACGCGCCGGAATCCTCGAGACTCCGATACCTCGACGTTGACATACGAGTCGGGAGCATGTCCCTGGACAACACCCACGAGATCAGAGGGGGCGGATCGTCCGACAACTACCCTCCCCGGCGCGTCGTGCAGTTCCCGATCCAGGATGAGCCGGGTTCCGCCCGCGCGACACTGTGGGCCGAGACGGAGTATCAGTACCACAAAGCGGTAGATCGCTACTCCAAGGTCGTTACCAACCGGCAGATCAAGGTGGAAGAGGCGGACAAATCCGCCGACTTCTCTCCCATGCCTCCGCACCAGTACGCCGAAGTGGTCGTGCCCACGCGCAGGGATACCTCGCTTATCCGGCCGATCATGCGGAGGGCGGCGAAGTACTTCACCGAGCATTCGTTCGTTCTCAACTCAGGCGTGTCCTTCACGATTCTGGACAAGACGACCTATCTGGTGTCGAGCGAGGGTCACCGTCTCCAGTTCGGGAATCGCTATCTGAGGATGGATCTCACGGTCGTGGGTATGGCGAACGACGGGATGGAGCTGTCCCGACACGAGGGCTTCTCCGCCGCGGTGCCCGAGCACCTTCCCGATGAAACCACGGTCATGAAGACGGCCGAGCGGCTCGTGAAGGAACTCCGGCTCCTGATCGACGCACCAGAGGTCGAGCCGTACCTCGGCCCCGCCATCCTGCGCAGCCGGGCGAGCGGGGTGTTCTTCCACGAAATCTTCGGACATCGGGTAGAGGGTCATCGGCAGAAACGCACCGATGAGGGGCAGACGTTCACGAAGAAGATCGGCGAGTCCATCCTCCCGCCGTTCATCAGCGTGTACGACGATCCCACCGTGTTTCGTCATGGGAAGCACGACCTGCGCGGATACTACGCGTTCGATGACGAGGGCACTCCCGCCCAACGGGTCACCATCGTCGAGCGCGGGGTGCTCAAGGGCTTCCTGATGTCCCGCTCCCCGATCGACGGGTTCCCTCTCAGCAACGGTCATGGGAGACGGCAATACGGCTACGACGTGGTCTCGCGTCAGGGGAATCTCATCGTCGAGTCCTCCGAGACGGTCCCCTGGGAGGAACTGCGTCGCCGGCTGATCGCCGAGTGCGAGCGCCAGGGCAAGCCCTACGGTCTGGTCTTCGAGGACATCGGCGGCGGCTTCACCACGACCGCGCGCCGCGGACCTCAGGCGTTCAAGGTGCTGCCCCTCCTGGTGACCAGGGTGTACACCGATGGACGACCTGACGAGATCGTCCGCGGTGTGGATATCGTGGGCACGCCGCTCACCAGTTTCAACAAGATCATCTGCACCGGCGATGACTACGATGTGTTCAACGGCACATGCGGGGCCGAGTCGGGCATGGTGCCCGCATCCTGCATCTCTCCCAGCATCCTCGTCTCGGAAATCGAGGTCGAGAAGCGCCAGAAAGCCCAGGAAAAGCCCCCCATCCTCCCGCCGCCGCGATGTGATGCGGGCGGTGCGGCAGTCGGGACACATGGCTGATCCGCGGCGCGCGGCGGCGGCGTTGTTGCTGTGCGTCAGGGTGTGCGCCGGGGCAGGGTCAGACGCCGCCCCCGACGATTCGGTGTTCGGCGCCATGGAGGACGAGCTGCACCGGTCTCTCGAAGGCCTCTCCATGGTGGACCTCGACCCCCCGTACTTCCTGAGCTATGAGGTGCGTGAGCATGCGACCACCGTGGCGGACGCGCGCTATGACGCGATGGTGCGCTCCACCTCCCGCACCACGCGCACCCTCGGCATCGACCTCCGGGTCGGCGATCCGTCATTGGATAACACGAACTTTTACGCCGACTGGTCGGATGCGTGGGGCCGGCCGGCGGATCTGGTCGAAGAGGATGACTACTGGGCGCTCCGTCATGAGATCTGGTACCGCACAGACAAGGCCTACAAAGCGGCGGTCGAACGGCTCGCGAAGAAGAAGGCCTATCTCCAATCGCATCCTTCCGATGAAGCGCTGGTCGACCTCTCGCCGGTCGAGCCGTGCGTGCACATCGAAGACCGCCAGTCCTCCGCGGTGGACCAGGGGGTGATCCACGCCTTGCTCAACACCGCCGTCGAGGCGTGCCACGAGGTGCCCGCACTGCAGGACTGGGATGTCGGATTCCTGGGCGATACCGAAACACGATGGTTCGTGAGTTCCGAGGGAAGTCGCGTGCGCACCGTCGGGCACGGCTACGCGCTCACGGTCAGCGGCACCACGCAGGCTCATGACGGCCAGCGCCTCTGTGCGCAGCGCCGCTACATGGTGCCCACGCTGAACGCGATGCCCACGAAGGAGGATCTCGCCCACGACGTCCGCCGGTTCTTCGAGGAGCTCTCGGCAATGGCCGGCGCAGACCTGCTCGACGAGTACGCCGGCCCGGTGCTCTTCACCGAGTATGCCGCTGCGCAATTCATGGCCGGCCTCTTTGCGGAGCAGCTCACTCTCCCCCGGACTCCTCTGGTGGCAACCGAGTGGATGCGGGAGTATTTCCAACCGGGCAAGCTGGCGGGGAGGGTGAACAGGAGGGTTCTGCCCCGGTTCGTGACGATCCTTGATGACCCCGGCCGGACAACCTGGCGAGGAATGCCGCTCATGGGTTCCCGGTTCGTCGATGATCAGGGAGTAAGGTGCCGGCCCTTCGCTCTGGTCATGCACGGACGGCTGGTGACGCTCCCGATCACCCGATCGCCGTCGCGGAAAGTCAGTGAACCGAACGGCCGCGCGATCAAGGTGCAGGCGGAGGCGGCGGTCCCCGGGATCAGCAACCTCATCGTTCGCGCCGATAACCGTCTGAGCCGCGAGCGGCTGATCAAGGAACTCCGCAGGCTGTGCGTCGAATACGAACTGGAGTTCGGCCTGCTCGTTTCTCAGCTCGAGGATCCGTCGGTCGGCGCCCGATACCGGTGGACCGAGGCGCGCAACGGTGATGACGCGTCGCTTCTCCCGCCGCCCCTCATGGTGTACAAGGTGTTCGCCGACGACGGCCGGATGGAGCCGGTTCGAGGTCTGGTGTTCGAGGATGTCACCATCAGAAGCCTGCGGGACATCGTGGCCTGCGGGAAGGACGAACGGGCCTACAACATGTTCGTGAATGCGGGGTTCACCGACATGTCCTACCCTGCCTCCATCATCACCCCATCGGTGCTCGTCGAGGAGATGGAGCTCAAGAGCAGCCCAATCAGGGAACCCCTCCCGAAAGTGCGGAATCCGCTCTTCGCGTCTCCGCGGTAGCCCGGAGCACCGCCCGGGATGCGCGCTGCGCAGGGCGCCTGAGGATCACGCCCCCGGCAGGCGCAGTCACCCTCCCGTTGCACACATCCGCCTCCCCTCGCGGACCATTGCCGTCTCCTCGAATCGCGCCGAGCGGGCACTATTCTAATATTAGAATAGTGCCCGCGTCAGCCTGGGGCGCAAGGCTGCATCCGAAGACCGGTGTTCACGCCGAGGAGCTGCGCCCTTCGCGCCGCCCTCAGCTACCGGCCGTCGCTGGTCACCCCGATCGTTGTCTCTCACAGAGCTGAATGGCGTGGGCCGAGGCGACAGCCCCAATACCACCCGCTGAGTCTCAGCGCACTGTAGACTTGAGCAATTCTGCGTCGTCTCGGACGGGGAGATGGTGCAGTTGCCGATGACGTGAGGGAAGAAACGGGTAGGTGCACCTCACGAGACCACCGCAGCACATGTCCACGCATCCGGAGAACGACTCGCAGACCTGCCTGCCGGCAGGCAGGGATACCGTCGGGGAGGGCCGCACCCCCGCAGGGGCTGGCAAGAACCTGCAAAGACCCACGGACGAGGCCAAGGCCGGAAGGAAGTGGGAGGGGTATGCTCTGGCGCCTGCCTGTGCGGACACCTGTCTGCCGTGCCGGCACAGGCAGACGCAGACAGGCATGAGCTCGTATCAGCGATGAAGGAGGAGTAGCGACCTCTGAGGAGATGCGCGACATCTCTCTCATTTGGGTACCACCCGGATGAGGCAAAGGAGCTCTCGGTCGTTGCGGTTTCTGGAGCAGCGCAGGTCCCGGGCACAGGACCGGGGGAAGCCTGAATCGCTGGAAGGGAACGAGGCCCGCGGTAAACCGGCATTGGGAGGGGTGAATGTGTTCCAGCACTTACGCATCACCGATGTGGGGAAGGCCACGGGAGGACATGCTACGGTCGCCAACCGGACTCGGGAAATCCGACCGTCCGGGATGACACCGGGGGCCTGGGGAAACGTGACTATGGAAACTGGGTTACGGCCCATATCGAAAGGTGCGGGGACCAATCCCCCAGCTGCCTACGGTGCGCGCCCCCAGCTCTATCCCGACCCCGAGGTACCCACCTCTCACTGAACGGCCGTTGTCCGATTCCGACCTACACGGCAGTGTGCCCCAAACCTCATCCTCCGCACTCTACCCGTGGCAGCGCGGCCACCCTGTGGCCGATGTCAGTCGACACTGAGACGATTGAGGGCCGGACTGAATGCGCCTTGACGGCGCGCCGGCCGACCTCAACTTGCCCATGCGCGTACACTTCGCCCGGGGGTACCATGCTTGTTCCTCTTCTGACTCTCGTTCTTTACGCACACCCGCTCCTGGCAGCCGGCCAGCCCGGCCCCGGGCTCTTCTTCTCCACCCATGCCATGCGTACCCGGCCTCTCTGCAAGCTCGAGATCCCTGCCGATCTCAACTCGGACGGAGAGGACGAAGTGCTTCTTCTCAGTGACCGTCACCGGGGCGGCGATGAGGTCACGTTCTTTCAGCTCCTGAGCCAAAGCGGCGACTTCCTCGCCGGCCCCTACCGCCCCGGTGCTGACATCCAGGACCTCCGCGTCCTGAACGTGGACGAAGACGCCAATCCCGAGGTCATTGTCTGCACCGAGAGCCCTTCCTTGGTGCAGGTGGTCCAGTCCGGTCTCGATTCGGCGACCAGCCACCCTCTGGAGCAGAGGTCCAGTGGTCGGGACGCCATCCGGGTGCTGGGCGTCCTTGATGTCGACGACTCGCCTCCGCGAGAGATCCTGCTTGCCATCACCCCGAGGGACTCGTCTGCCACACGCATCGCGGCATTCCACTGGGCGGACGGGAAGATCGCCTGGAGTCTGGATCTCCCCGGCGCCCTGGCGGGCGATGCCGTCTGGTGGGGTGCGGATCCTCAGAGGCCTGTGGTGGTGCCGTGGTCTAGCGCCTCCGGCGCGGGGATCTGGCTAATCGACCGTGCGGGGAGCCTGCTGCGAGAGCTGCATCTCGCCGCCGAATCGGTGGAGGTATCGGCTGCGGTTCTCGATGCGCCCTTAGGCGAGTCGAGCCTCGTGACGCTGACGCGTACCGGAAGCGCGGCGGAGCTGGCCGCCTGGGTCGAGAACGGGGAAAGGCCTCTTGCTTCCATCACGATTCTCGGTGCCCGGCCGCCAGTCATGCTCTGCGCGTACCGCGGGGCCCAGCACATCGCCGTGGCGACCTACGCAGGCGATGTCGTCGTACTCGACCTCGGCCTCGGTGAAGTGGTGCGATTCGCATTGCCGGACCCACCGGCCACGCTCCTCGCCGCGCCTGACCTGGACCAAGACGGATCGTCGGATCTCATCTGCCGGGTTGGGCAGGGGATTGCTTGCGTACGCCTCCCTGACGGGGCGCGGGAGTTTTGGCCGGGAGCAACTTCGGCGCATGTCATGCGCAAGGGGTTTGGCAGGAACCCGCTCCTGGTGCTCCGCACCGGGGAGCAGTACTCCTCTCATGAGATGACGGCTGAATTCCAGCGGCCTGCGGTGCGCCTGACTCCGTTCATCGCCGGGCTGTTCGTCCTTGGCGCCCTCGTTGCGGGAGCCCTGACCGGGCATCTGATCCGCTCCCTGCATCAGCGGGGCTTCCATCGCCGGCTGCTCGCCGCCAGCGACGCACCGGCCGCCATCGTGCGCGGCCGCAGCATCGTCTGGGCCAATGGGCCGTTCCTGCGGCGCCTCCAGGTTCCCGCGCTCCCCCGATCTGCCTCCCTGAGCAGGAGGCTTTCGGCGGCGGGGTTCTCCACGCGGCCGTTTTCCCCGATCCACAGCGGTGTGCCCATCCACGTCGTCCGGGGTGATCGCTCCTACCGGCTGGTGACCACCCCCTTGGGCCGTGACCCACTCCTGCGTCCCCATCACGTTGTCTGCATGGAGGAGGTGCCAGTCGGCGCGGGAGACAGCCTCCACGACGCCTGGGCCCTCGCGGCGGGGGAGCTCGCCGGCCAGATCCGCACCTGCTTGTCGACCATCCGCTTGGCAGCCCAATGGGTGCTCGGCCGCAGCCCCGCGGACGAGCCCACAGTGCGGCATCGCCTGAACCTCGTATTATCGGAGGCGCGCGACCTCCGGAACATCGCAGACGTGCTGGCCGAGGCGGCGCAGCTTGCGGACGAGGAACGGAAACCGGTGGACCTCCACGACGTGATCCGCCAGACCATCGCGGTCCGCGGGTGGGGCCAGTCCGTGACGGCGCACGAAGGAGGTCCGGCCGTTATCCGGGCCAGCCGGCGGCAGATTGTTCTTGCACTCGACGTGGTCCTCGGGCCGCTCCTCGGGCGGGAGGAGCACGTCCAGGTGCACATCTCAGTGGTTTCGTCGCGCATGGAGGCGGACGACGGCAATGCCCTCACGCTGACGCTGCGGTGTGTCCCCGGCCACGGGCAGCCCGACGTGAGCATTCCCCGCTATGCGGCCGCCCTGGCCGAGGCGGTGGTCATGTCGCACGGCGGTGCATTCCGCTCCACCAGGAGCGACGGCGGTCTCACGATGAGGCTGGCGTTCCCGAGGCCCTG
>JALOPK010000345.1 GCA_025453925.1 Candidatus Eiseniibacteriota bacterium
GCACACGTAGACCCCTGCCGACACCGGGTATCCTCGATCATCCTTCCCGTCCCACACGGCTTCGCGTCGGCCGTTGCGGGGAGGAAGGGGAAGTGCGCGCAACCTCCTCCCGCCCAGATCGTAGATCCCCACCTGCGCACCTGAGTCTGCCGCCGGAAGCGAGCATGAGATGGTGGTGGGGCCGCGGGATGGCACGGGATACGCATGGAGATCAGGCACTGACTCGCCAAGTTGGAAGTCGCGGCAATCGAATTCCAGGGTCTGGAGGAGAATCATCCCCCCCTTGGCTTCCACGGTCACGGAGCCGGACACGGCGATGAACGCCAGCGAGTCAGCGAACACGCCGTCCTCCCCGATGTCGATCTGAGGATCATCAACCAGATCGGCCACGTCGACGGCGTAGTACTCGCAGTCCAGCGGGACGGTGACGGGGGTCCACGTGGGGTTCAGCAGGACGCGCCCGTTCTGGTACTGCCGCTCATACACGCCCAGAGAGGACTGCCAGAGATCGTCGATGTCCAGCGGCATGCCGCCTTCGCAGGCGCCCAGTTCCACCGTACTCTCGGGGAAGAAGATCAGCCGCCCCCAGAAGCTTTCACCAAAGACCAGATTGTAGTAGGTCTTCTGACCCTTGATCAGCAGGTAGTTGGCCAGAGCGTACATCCGTTCCAGGCCGGCCCACTCGTCCTCGATGATGGCCTGGCAGATCACGACCTTGCCCCGGCGCTCCAAGTCCAGCAAGCGGTTCATCTGAAGCTTCCAGTCTTCGATGTCGTAGAGGTCCCACGGGCCGGGAGAGCCGAACATCTCCACCATGACGCCGTCCACGAAGGCGCCGTAGTCGGTCGTGTCACGGGTGGTGATCCACGGCCCGACATTGGGGACGAAGTAGAAGTGTTCCGGTTGCGCGTGAAGCTGGGTCAGGGCGTGATTCCCGAAGACCTCCATGTGGTGAATCCACGCCACGTCATCAGGCGGGAGGAGCCACGCGGGCGTGTAGTCGAGGTTCCAAGGGAAGCAATGGGAATCGGCGAACACACCGTCGGAGTCGGTGCTGCGGAGCTGATCGAAGACAGTGGCAGTCCAGTACTCCTTCCATCCCGCCGTGGTGTTGCCGTTCACCTCCCCGGAGATGTCCATCAGATACCAGCCCCAGTCCTGCTGCATGATCCGGTCTTCAGGATTCGGGGATCCGGGATCGGTGATGAACCAGTCGGCATGGGGGTCCACCGCGTCCCAGTCATTCACCCAGTCGTTGCCCACAAGATAGGCGGCGAGGTCGTCGTAAGTCCCGAAGGCGAGGCGGTAGTTCAGCACGATGAAGCCGTCATTGTAGACGCGAATGGCATTCACCAGATCGAGCGGGATCTTCTGACACCCCACGTAGTGGTTGGCGAAGAAGTCGAGCTGCGCTTCCGTCAGACTGAAGGGCGGCTGGTCATAGAAGATGTGAATCCCGTGGCGGGTGTCGGGGAATTGGCGGGCTTGGCCGTGGGCGAGCGTCCATGGGATCCCGAGTAGCACGGAGAGCGCCAGTGTCGAGAATGATCGGATACCTGCGCGGAGGAAAGATCGATTCTTCATGGTAGGCCTCGCTACCGCACAACGATGAGTTTTCCGTCGGTTTCGGCAGTGCCGTTGTTGACACGGTAAAGATAGGCGCCCGGCAGCAGATGGCTGACGTTCCATTTCAGGGTCTGGCGCCCGGCGGCGGTTGGTGAACTCGCATTGAACCGGTCTACCAGCCGTCCCGCCGCGTCGTATGCCCGCAGAGTGACTGTCCCGGGGGTGCCAAGACAAAGAGAGAGGCCGACTTGGTCCTTCGCGGGATTGGGCCAGCAGCCTTGGATCACGATGTCATGCGGATTCTCGACTCCCTGCTCATCGGCTGATGTGGGGTCATATTCGTAGATGGAGAGGCCGGCGTAGCCGTCGGCCATGTAGACGAACGACCCGTCAACTGCCACTCGGTAGCCGTGTTCGCCGCCTTCGGCCGATGCGTCGAGTCGTGGGTTGAGCGGATCAGTTACGTCAATCACCAAAGCTCCTGACCCCGCCCCGACGAAGAGCTTGTCGCCCACCAAGGTAATCCCGTAACAGGACGAAATGCCTTCAACGGATGCAACCTCCCACGGTCGCTCGGGATCCGACACGTCGATGACGCGGAGTCCGTCGCCCCAATCCGCGACGTACGCGAATCCGTTGTCGACGGCCACTCCAAACGAAACGCCTGGCGTGTCGGCCGTGCCGAGCCCCTGGGGAGTGTCCGGATTGGTGACATCCACAATGGCCAAGCCTGCATCGCGCGCCGCCAGATAGGCGAGGTTGCCGGAGAGGGCGATGCCCCACACCTGGTCGTCCGCTGGCCAGGAAGCCCGCTCTAGGGGAGCTGCCGGATCCGACACGTCTACGATGCGCAGCCCGCCGCTTCCGCCGGCCAGATAGGCCATGTCCTCACGGAGCACGACCTGGTATCCATTGCCGGTGAGGCTCAGTTGGGAGAGAACCGTCGGGAGTGCAGGATCAGATGCATCGATGATCACGAGGTCCTTCGCTTCATCGGCGACATAGACGAGGTTGCCGGCCGTGACGAGATCGTAGGCACTCCCGCCCGTCTGAACCTTGCCGACAATCATGGGGGAGGTAGGATCGCTTCGGTCCAGGATCCACACCCCGGCAGTGCCGTCGGCCACATAGGCGAAGTCACCCTGGACGTCCACTCCGATGGCGTCACCTCCTGTCATGTGTCGTCCCAAGATCGCAGGACTCGCGGGATTCTCGATGTCGACGATGACCCCGCCACCTTCCTCGGAGGATACGAAGAGGCGGTTGCCGACGGCAGTGATGTCGCTGGCGACTCCATCGGTCGCAATGGAGCCCACCAGACTCGGCGCGGCCGGGTCTGATACGTCAATCGTCGCGAGCCCGGCCCATCCGTCCGCCACGAACGCAAAGTGCCCCGCCACCACCACATCTTCTGCCCAGCTCTGGGTTCCAACCGCGCCGATCTGCTGGGGATTCGCGGGATCTGCCGCATCGAAGACCAGCAAACCGCCATTGCCGTTCGCGACGTAGAGGGTAGCATCCTCGACGGTCACCCCGAGAGGATAGCCGCCCGTCTCGACTTCCCGCACTACCTCAGGCACGCTCACGTCGCTGATGTCCATGACGATCAAGGAGCTCTCGCCTGCCAGGTAGAGGTAGTCGCCCAGGGCGACCATGTCGTCTATGTAGCCCGGGGGGCTGCAGTAGCCTATGGTGGCAGGGTTCGCGGGATCCGTCACATCGAGGACATAGAGTGACCATGACGAGCCGACGAACAGGTGGTGGTCGCGCTTCAGGATGCTGCGCGCGAGCTCGGCGGCGCTGCTTTGGCTTAACACCACGGGAGCGGCAGGATCGCGGGCGTCGATGATCACGAGGCCGGCCTCGTAGTCCGCGATGAAGACCATGCCGTCCTCATGGGCGATTGCGTTCACCATGGAGGGAGTCAGCACCCGTCCGAGGAGCGCCGGGTTGGCGCCGTCCGACACATCCACGACGTCGAGATAGCCACCGTTGCCGACGTAGGCGAGGTCTCCCGCGGCGGACATGGCGTAACATGGCCCTTCGGCCCATTGCCCCGCCAGGGTCAACGCCCCTTGCGGGCTCATCACGGTCTGCTGATGTTCCGGTCCGCAGACCCGAGGCGGCCGAGGAGGCCGTCCGAGCGTCCCAGAATCGCTTGCGGGACCCGCAAGAACGGGAATCGCGACGAGAACGCCACATAGACCGACCAGCAATCGACTCATGGCTCACTTCCTCCAGGTTGGTGATAGATGAGCGCGCGACGTGGCACACCCGGCTCCTCCAAAGGATATGCCCCCCGGTCAGACTTTTCTCAGACTCGGCGCGGGAAGGCGTGCCCAGAGCGTAACCATCCACTGCGCCTTCGACCCGCCCCAGGAGAACGTTCTGCAAAACCGCGAAGCGCCATCTTCTCTATCGGCAGTGCCACACATCGCCAACACGTGGTGCCTACTCCCCCATCCCGAAC
>JALOPK010000346.1 GCA_025453925.1 Candidatus Eiseniibacteriota bacterium
CCCGACCGAGAAGATGAAGGTCACCGTGATCGCCACGGTCACGAAGAACTCGCAGAGATTGACCGAGCCCACTACCTTATGTGGCTTGACATTGTGGCCCAGCAGCAGGGTCGGCGTGGTGATGGGGCCCCAGCCGCCTCCACCGAATGCGTCAAACGCGGCAGCGATGAAACCAACGATAGCGAGTTTTGTACGGGAGAGACCACTCGAGCCCTGCTCCACGGTGGCTCCATCGCCGCAGCACGCAGCCGACTCCTCCACCGACCCTTTGGCCACAAAACGCCAGATGATGATGATGCCCATGACCAGCAGGATACCTGCCACCCAGGGTTTGACCACTTTGCCGTCAACATTGGCGAGGAACAGCGCTCCCGCGACGCCGCCGATCATCCCGGGGATGACGAGGGACAGCACGAGTCTCCTGTCAACATTGCCGAAACTGTGGTGCGCAACTCCCGACACGAGCGTCGTCACTACTTCGGCGGCGTGGACCGAGGCGCTGACCAAGACCGGGGCCAGGCCAGCGGCCACCAGCAGAGTGGCGGAGAATACGCCATACCCCATGCCCAGGGTGCCATCAACGAACTGCGCCACGAATCCGATGACGGTTATCGTGAGCAGATACGAAAGACTGCGTTCGCCCATACGACCTCCAGACGCGAATTGAACGCCTGACAAGAGCCCAAGTGAAGGATGATTTCCATAATCTGACTCACCCGGTGGATTTTGTCAAGAACACTGGCAGACTGCCAGGCCTCGCCGCCGGCGATATGTGCCGAGCCGCTTCACTTCGCAGAGCTTGGAGGGGCCCGGAGGGCAGTTGCGCGCAGACGGTGCCGGTCCAACTGGAGGATCATGCACGCCGGCAACTCTCAGGGCATACGGGGAACTCCCGCGACGAGGGCGGCATGGTAGATGAGAAACCATCCCCTGTGCACCGGCGGCTCCGCCACGATCGTGCGTGGCCCTCGGGCGGTCTCGACGGGCATGTCATCTGGCATCACCCGGTTCGCAAGACACACATAGGTGAAATGGCTGATCCCCTGCTCGTCCACCGCGCGTGCGAGGCGGTGGAACGCGTCGACCCCGTCGATGAGCACCATGGTGCGGGAGTCGAAGAGGGCCTCGAGTTCCTGGGCGACGAACTGGTGTGACACGGCGATCACTTCGGAACGGTCTGGCGTCAGGTACTCCAGTGCCGGCAGCACGCGGGAATGGTAGTCCCATGCCAGCCGGCGCATACCCACGCCGGTGTTGACCACCACTCCCGCTGCGAGGCAGACCATCATCGCGACCCGTCTGCCACGCCCCGGCCACCCCTCCCGCCCGAACGGCGTGCCGGGGCTCGCGATTACCAGGCCCGGGAGGAGAGCCAGCAGGTATCTCGGCCCCCACTGCTTGCCGCCGTCATTGGGGATCATGCTCGCCAGCGCGGTCATGCCGGCGACGATACCGACGACCACCCACATCTCTTGACGATCCCGGCGGTGCCTGCCCAGCACACTGGGCCGTGGGATCATCGCCAGGAGAGGGGGAAAGAACAGCACGAAGAGGACAGGAAGCTTGATGAGCAGCCGGGGAATCGCTGCTATGTGCCGCACATTCGAGAAGCCATGCGTGACCTGCATGCCGTGGTATCCGAAGGGGTGCCCGCTGACTGCGGTGTTGGCTCCGACGTACACCCCCGCGGACAGCAGCATGCCCAGCACGAATGCCCGTGCTGTGGCCGGACGCTCCCGGAGAGCATGCGTCACCGGGATCGCAGCGCCGGCCGCCAGGGCAAGAATCTCCGGGCGGATCCACGCACCGACCCCCAGAAGCATGCCCGCACCCGCCATGCGCGTCGTGGTGGGCGATTCTCCTGGCCGCGGCACGGCCAGCGAAAGGGCGATGGTGACTACGGCCACCGCCAGCGTGTGCTCCCAGAACATCGCCCCGTAAAGGGTCAGGGGCGAACCGAAGACCAGCAGCGTCAGCTTCCATGCTCGTTCGCGGGGAGACGCCCCCCTCCTTCGAGCGACTCGGTCGACGACTGCCCATGTTATCCAGAGTGAAAGGGTGGGAATCAGGTACAGGCCGCGGAAGCCAGCGGCGCGGTAGAACGGCCCGGAGAGCGCGGGAAAGAGCAGGGGGAACGAGATGAAGCGCCTGCCCTGGTCGGCATAGACGAACGGAGGCTGGAAGGGGTAGCAGCCCTCGTCCCAGAGTTGCCGGATCCAGAGTGGGGCCTCCAGCTTCAATTCGACGGAACGCTCGCCCCGGGCCCATTGTTTGGCCATGAGGGCCTTCAGCCCGGCATCGCCGTTGAAGAATACCTCGCCGCGAATGAGGGAGAGCGCCAGCAGCGAGTATGCCATCCCGCACGCCATCACCGCCCGCGGCAGGGACGTTTTCTCCCGGTGCGCAATCATGGCCCCGCGGCCTCCACGGCTCGCGTCGCAGGAGCGGCTCTGCCCATCGCGCGGGCGCGCGGAAATGCCCCCGTTGTCGTGCCGGAAGGAAGATGACTCCGCTCCACCGAGGGTCCGCTCCGCTCGCCTACCTTCGTGCCGTGTGATCCAGGTCGAAGAGTGAACGCCCCGACCGGCTGCTCATCATGCTGCGCACGCCGTTCGCCATCACCGCCACCACTTGGTAGCATATCGTCCCGGGGGAACCCGCCCCTCCTTCGTCAACCCAGACCGTGGAGGCCGTCGAGCAGACTGCATCGTCAAGGTGCAAATCATAGCCGAAGACAACAGTGCGGCGGAAGATGTCATACAATGCGGCACCCATCACCGGAGGCCAGGAAAGCTCCGCGCCTTCATCCGAGGCACAGACCTGCAGGGGCTCCGGTCGCGGCAGACCCGTGATCTGAACATCGGACGACGTGCAATGGAGGGCGCCCCCAAACTGGATAATGCGATTGCAGTTGATGGGGACGATCTTGTGATCGGGAAGCGCCGCCTGGAAGACCGCGGCAGCCTGCGCGTCATACTCGTGGCTGTACACGGGAAGGAGGTACACGCCATTGCACTGGATGCCGTTGGTGTAGGTTCGATACACGCCCCGCACGCCGTCTTCGGGCAGATCGACTCCCGGAGGCAGGTGCAGCAGAGAGCGGTTGTCCATGGTGGCGCCGGCTGCGTCCGCGGCAACCACCGGCGGGGTCATCACCCTGAACACCTCGAATCCCCGTTGTTCGAATTCGGCGGCCGCCAGATCCATGTTGCTGTTGTGCGTGGGATCCACGTATTGACTGATGACGACCCGGGAGGGCGCGACGAACCGCGCGTACATGTCAATGTGTCCGCACCCCTCCCCTACCAGGTAGGGCACGATGTGTAGCGGCAGATCGAAGTAACTCCTGATCGTCTGCTGCCAGAACTCGGGATTCGACACGTAGCGGCCCGACACGGCGACCTCAGTGGCGCCATCGGTCATGTAGTTGCCGCCCTGCATGCTGATGGGCGCGTGGTAGTGCTCAACACCAAGCTCGTCCGCTACGAACTGCGGGAATGAGGGCCAGTATCCCCCTTCGACGACCACCCGCCAACCGTTCTCCCGATAGACGAACTCCGGACCATAGTCCCGTACCCAGACTCCGCTAAGGGTGCTGGTCGCGTAGAACTCCACGTTATCCAGGGGGATCCCCATGGAGGTGAGGAACCCCTGGATTGGCGCAATACCGTTTTGGGCAGCGACACCGATCACCGCCAGGGCAACATCCTGGACAGCGTCTACCGCCCTCGCCCACATGGTGTCGGCCTGAGGCCCATAGAGACCCAGGTCATACCAGCCGATGATGACCGCCGACTGCGGCTCGAACTCGGCCAGCGGGCGCAGATCGTAAGGCGGCTGCGCGAACGCCCAGGAAAAGACGGTCAAACCCAGAGCAAACGCCAAGAACACCGACCGGCCACGCAGGATCATGATCTCTCCTCCTGGGGCGTTGTGCCCCGAGCGCGCCGCAGGCGCCGGCGCACCTCACTCGCCTCGCCAAGGGACTCACTCTCGGTTCGCCATGTGCTGCAATGACTTACGCCGCGTC
>JALOPK010000347.1 GCA_025453925.1 Candidatus Eiseniibacteriota bacterium
GTTCTCGGCGAACTGAACCACCGTCTGCCGGGCGAGATCCGGGGCGGCCTGCCGGTTATCTATCGTAACCTGAGCGTAGAACCTCTCCTGCCAGAAGTCGAGCACGATAGCGTCAAGCCCGGTGGCCTCGTCGATCCTCGCGTCCTCAGCAGACCCCACCGCGATATCCTCGGCAAAGGGAAGACGGTCGGCACGACGATCGAAAATGCTCTTGGCGTTGGCGAGGGATCCCTGATCGGCGATGAACACCTCCAGGGTCGTCGCCGTGCTGGCCAGGATCCCGCGATAGCGATGCAAAACTCCCGAGACAAATCCCTGCTCAACGAACTCCTCCGCCCCCCCATCGATGAGATCATACAGGGACGACTGGTCTGTTGCCTCCGCGGGGATGCCGTCCCAGGACCATCCCGAGATCTCGCCATCCCCGGGCAGGAGGTCGGCCGGCTCGACCAGAGTCGTGCCTCCATCCTCCCCGCAGGCGGCGGTCAGAACGACGAATGCGAAGAGCGATGCATACAGATGACGCATTGGAGATCTCCTTTCGTGAGCAGGTCATTCTCTCAGCAGACGAGAGCACAGTCAAGCTTGGTTCTCGGATTCACACACACGATCGCATTTGACCGCTGTTGCATCCCGACCGGCTGTATTGCTCGACCAATGAGGTATCGCCGCGGGCGTCTGCCCTCCTCGCTCGCCCGAGGCCCGGTCGCTCCGCCGCTCCCGGTGTGTGACCGTACTCATGACCGCGTGTACCTGGAATGGGTTGACTGGGTCCAAGGATCGACGGACATTGGTCTCGTCATTTCGGGCCGCTTCCCGCCGCCTTCTCCGCCGCTCCAGCCGAGGTCACCGTCATCATGGGAGCTTCACTTCAGGAAGTGCCTTCGACTCGAACGGCCGACGACGAGCAGCATGTTTCGGGATGGACCGAGCACCGCCGCACGGTAGCCGAGATCCTCTCGGCGATCACCGAGCCGGAGACGTATGCGCTCTCTCGAAATCTGTACCTGATCGTCGGCCTCCTCTGGGGCCTGGCCGTGACTTCGGCGGCATGGCTCCTCTCGTCGAGTCAGCAGGGATTCGGCGCCACGCCCCGCGGGGTATGGCGGATGCTGGCACACCGGCCTTCATCGCTGGCGATGCTGCTCGTCCCTGTGGCCTTCACCGTGTTCCTTGGAGCCTTGGGGTACCTGAAGCATCGTCGTGACCGGTACATTGCGGCTCTCCTGCAGGAGTTGGGCGCCAGCGTGCAACGCCTGGCGACGGCCAACGAGGAGCTTCGCGAACTCGACCGCCTCAAGGAGGAGTTCACGAGCAACATCACCCACGAGCTGAAGACGCCGCTCGTGACGATCAAGGGATACACAGAGTTGCTGCTCGGTGGCGACCTCGGCACATTGGGGGAAACGCAACAGCGGTCGCTCAAGGTCATCGCCAAGAACGGTGCCCGGCTCATCGAACTAATCGATCAGATTCTGCTCTTCCGTCAGCAAGGAGCCGTGCCCCTCCCCCGGCAGCTCCGCCCCTTCCCGCTTCGCGACCTTCTGGCCGAAGTCGAAGTGAACTTCCGTCCCCAGATCGAGGGGAAGCATCTCGACTTCCGAGTTGATATGCCCACGCCCATGATCACCGTTGTGGCCGATCGTTCCAGGATCGAGCGCGTCTTCGCGAACCTGATCTCCAACGCCATCAAGTTCACCCCGGACGAGGGATCGATCACCATCCGCGCAACGGTCCCCCACGATGGCCGAGTCGGGGTCTCCGTCGAAGACAATGGCTGCGGGATACCGAAAGACGCGCAGCAGTATATCTTCGACCGGTATCGGCAAGCAGATGGGTCCGTCAGGCGGCGGTTCGGTGGAACCGGACTTGGCCTGGCGATTGTGAAGCGGATCCTGCACGCGCACGGAGTGGACATCACGGTGGAGAGTGCCGTGGGGAAGGGTTCGATCTTCAGGTTCGAGCTTCCCGTCCTCAAATCGTCTCGAGGTCGCTGATGAGGCCGGATGCAGCGCTCAACTCGAACTCGAACAAGGCCGATCACGCCATTCAAGGAGCATGATGATGAGCACGGTATCAGTATCCAGCCCGGTGACAGTTCTCGCCATCGACGACGAGGAAGACATCCTCGGATTCCTTTCGACTTTACTGGAGACCCGCGGCTTTCGAGTGCTCACGGCACTCACCGGCGATGCCGGGATTGCCATGGCTCGTCGTGAACACCCGGCGGTTGTCCTTCTCGACATCATGATGCCGGACGTGGATGGGCACGAGGTCTGCAAGCGCTTGAAGGCCGACCCCGTGACGTCGCGCACACCGGTTCTGATGCTCACGGCGATGAACCGCATCAAGGATATCGCGCAGGCGATGGACGAAGGCGCGGATGGTTTCATGGCCAAGCCGTTCGAGAATAGGAACCTGGTCGAGGTCGTGCATCAGATGGCCACGCCGGGCGGCCTGCCCCCGTCGTTCTATGTGGCCAAGAGACACGGCGCGACTCCCCTCCGGCGCATCGAGGATGTCGAGAAGGGGCATCTGGTCGCCCTGCTCAACATACTCGAAGAGACGCCCTCGCTGGAGAGTGCGGGGCTCCTTGAGGGCACCCACCTTCTGAGCCTGCTGACCGATGAGCGCGAGCGCCAGCCCTCGACCACCGTCGCACTGTTGGAGGTTGAGACGCCGGAGGCCTTCGGGGAAGTTCTGAACCGTCTTCACGTGAGCGGCGCCCAGGTAGTGAGCTGCCGGGTCTTTCGGGATATTCTCGAAGTCCCGTTCTCGGTGATGCCGCGGTCTGAGCACAACGAGTAGGAATCGGCGATGGAACGGCGGCGCCACACGCTCCTGAACACCAGGGACCTGCGGGATCTCCCACGGCGTGAGACGCCACCTTTCTGCGGCGGCGAGTTTATCGTCATCGATGGTCCGCATTGCGGTCTGAGAGTGCGTGTGGGGGAGGGAGTCACCACCCTTGGCCGCGCGGAAGAAAACCACCTTCCGCTCTCGTCGGACCGCGGGGTGTCCCGCCGCCATGCCGTTGTCGAATGGGTGGACGAGAGGCTGTACCTGCGGGATCTGAGTTCGACCAACGGAACTCTTCTGAACGGAGCGCTGGCTCAGGGGAGAGTCACCCTCTCCAATCTGGACGTGATCTCTCTGGGCAGAAGCGTCGTGCAGATTGTCTTCGACGACCCACCCGCCGCAACGGTGTACGAGATCGCCGACTCCCCTGACACCGATGAAACCGGGGAGGTTCGGTCCGGGTAGATAGGGCAGCACTCACGGGTCCCCGGCGCTTCTCACGCTCCACTGCTAGCGAGGCCACTGTACGCCATGGGTCACTGGCGGGTAGTCGCATCACTTATCGTGCTTCTGGCCGCCTCCCCGCCGAGCAACGCGGAGATCGGTGTTCGCGGCTTGTGGCTTGACGCGCGTGGTGGGCCGGGGGAGCTTGCCTCAACGGATGCCCCCCACCTGATCCCCGGCGCCGACTCCCTGGCCTGGCTTCGCATGGACCAGTCGGCCTGGCGCAAGCACGCCGGAAGCGCTGAGCGCGCCTGGCTGGATGCCGCTGCACCGATTCTGTACCGTTTGGGTTCCGAGCGCCTCGGGACCTATCTCGGGAGCGTGGCCGCGGTCGCGACCTGGCGCCAGTGGCGGGAAACGGCGATTCGGAAGAAGACTGCCGCACAACAGCAGACACGAGGCCTGCTCAAAGACATCGAGCTTCCCGTCAAGCTGCCTGGTTTGCTGGGCCACGTCGTCTCGGGCAAGGCGGGTCTGCGGGTTTCGGGCCGACAGCGGCTGGAACTGGGCGGCAAGTCGTCATACCAGGTAGGCCAGGTGGCCGATCCGAACCGCAGCAACTCCAAGTTCCCGCAACTCCACATGGAACAGGAGCTTCGCGTCAGCCTCAAGGGCAACGTGGGCGACAAGATCAGCGTCCTCGTGGACCATGACAGCGCACAGAGGTCAAGCGACAAGAACAAGATACGAATCCGTTACGAAGGAACCGAGGATGAGATCCT
>JALOPK010000348.1 GCA_025453925.1 Candidatus Eiseniibacteriota bacterium
GATCATCGAAACCGGCGGCTGCATGTTCGGACTGTCGTGTCAGATCCAGCGCAGTGCCGATCTCTCCCCGGGCGAACGATGCGTGGGCTGATCCAAGGAGTCTTCCGGGCCGCGCGGACGGGGTCGCGGGCTTCGGCAACAAGGCCGCGCAGGACAGCGTGAGACAGGCCGCAATCCAGGTGAACTTCCTCACGGGTTCATCCTCCCCATACCGGGCGTGCCCACAGGTTCGTATTCCTTGCCGCCCAGGATCCAACTGGCACGGGTCTGTTCCAGGGTGAGTCTGAGTTCCTGCAGCAGAGGAAGCAGCTCACCGGCCAACTGGGGCGCAGTCTCCGCCGCCGCCCCGGCCATTGCCTCCAGGGCCTGCAGCAATGTGTCCGAGGAGGCCACAAGTCCAGTCACCCGAACGAGAAGCGTCGCCAGGTTCTCCGTCGCGGCCCGCGCGGCAACCAGCGTCGAATCCACCTGTCTCCGCAAGGGACCCTGCCCCGCCAGTGCCGGCACCAGAGCGGTTGGCGCCCCTACGGTCTCCAAGAGATCTGCAGTGGCCCGGAGCGTGCGTCGAAACGCGCTGTCAGGGTGGGCCAGTGCAGCCGTGAGAGGCACCAGATCCGCGGAGATGCTCTGTGCGTGGGCGGCAATGGAATCGGCTCGGGCAAGGATGCGCTGGGTGGAGGAGGTGAGCGCGCCCAGCCCTCCCTCGGTCTCGGCCGGAATGGTGTCGCCGGAGGCGAGTGCAGGGCCCGTGCGGGAGGGAATCAGCATGACTTTCCCCGCACCGATGAGAAAAGGGGGCTCGACCCGGGCCCTCGTTCCCTCCCGCAGATGGCCGAGCGCGCGCCTCTCGATCCTGAGGGCCGCCGCGATTCGCAGGTCACCCGTGAGAGCGAGGCGGTCGATCTCACCGACCGTGAGGCCGGCGAGAGTCACCGGATCGCCGGGACGCACGAACTCCGCGCTCTCGAGCAGCGTCCAGAGCGTACCCCGCGGGATGAGCCATCCCTGGCGAAGCCCGAGACTGACAATGGCCGCGACGGCCACGATGCCCGCGCCGAACACGAAGACACCAACCACCTTGGCAAACGGGGCGTCTCTCATTGCTCCTCCATGCGGCCGTCGCGCAGGCGGCGGACGGAATCGGCGATGACGGCGGCCACTGCCTCGGATGAACTGGCGCTCACCACGGCCAAGCCGAGGCCGCGGAGCTCACGCAGAAGGTCCGTCACCCGATCAGCCGAGTCAACGTCCAGCACCGCCGAAGGGTTGTCGAACAGCAGGACCGACGGTTCGTGGGCCAATGCGCGCGCCAGGGCCACCAGCTCCGCTTCCCCCGGGGCCAAAGCGGCAGGGCGCACATTGGACTCGATCACCCCCAGCCGCATGAGCAGTGTCGTGGCCCGCTCGCGAATCCGCAGCTCAGGCAGGTGGCCGTGATATCGCAGGGGAAGCATCACATTGTCCAGGACCGACATGTTGCTCCGGAGCCCGAGGAGTTGGGACACATAGCCGATACCATGGGGCCAGGGAACCCCCAGGGGGTCCCACGACCTGACCGGATTCCCCTTGAACAGCACTTCGCCCCGAGCCGGGCGGACCAGTCCCGCGAGAACCCGCAGCAGGGTGCTTTTGCCCGAGTTGGAACCGCCGATCACGGCGATGCTGTCGCCGGGCGAGACAGCCAGGTTCACGTCGCGCAGGACCGCCGTGGAGCCCAGCGTCACGCTTACGGCATGGGCGGTCAGAACGGGCGGCATCATCGCCCCAGGGAGGCGAAGGTTATCACCAGGTCCGCTACCAGGCACAGCAGGATGGCATGGACGACCGTGCGGAGCGCCGCCTTCGGGATCTCCGTGGGCGACGGCTCAACGGACAGGCCGAAGTAGCATGCGATAGATGCAATGATGCCGCCGAAGAGGAAGCCCTTGGCCAGCGTTGCCGTCAAATCCACGGCGCGGAGATGGTGGGCCACGGAGCCGAGGAAGAACGAGGGAGCAATGCGCACGAACATGAAGCTGACGACGTATCCGCCCGCCACGGCCGCCAGGTCGAAGTAGACCAAGAGCGCCATGGTCGCCACCGTGATGCCCGCCAGGCGTGGGAAGACCACGTATGCCCGAGGAGGAATGCCCAGAGAGCGCAGTACCGCGATCTCATCGCCAACCACCATGGTGCCCAGCTCAACGGACGTTGCCGTCGCGGATCTCCCGATGACGATGAACGCCACCAGCAACGGACCGACTTCCCTGATCACAATGAGAGCGATCAGCTTGCCCAGGGAGTCGGCAGCGCCCACCTGCGGCAGGATCGCCATGCTCTGGATGATGACGATGGCGCCGGTGATGATCCCGGCTGCCGCGGTGATGGTGAGGGCGTGGAGACCGGTGAACCGGACCTGCTGGAGCCAGATCTCGTGGATGCACGACACCGAAGAGCCGGATGCGGCATAGGCCTCCCGCATACTGGCCACGGCAAGGCGGACGGCGCCGACGATGTTGTCCACGGCGGTCACGACGGACATCCCCGTGCGGGAGACGAGGCCGGGCCGCGATGTTGTGTCCACGAGGCACCCCACGGAAGCAGGTTGCAGATTGAAATCAAGTTAACGGGTCGGCGCCGCCGCACCAAGGGATGCGCTCGCCGGGATGGTTGACACTGGGGAGTCGTCACCGTGTTCTTCCCCTCTTGCGCAGGACCACATGCGGTGGCCGTTGACCGCCCTGGCGTCCTGAGCGGCCTCGTTGCCCGATCGGTGAGGCACCACACCGGATTGAACGCACAACTCGATTGGAGGAAGATCCGTGGACTCTGTGAGCCTGCTGCGAGAACTATCCGAAGCCGTCGGCGCCCCCGGCAACGAGGAAGAAGTGCGGGCGATCGTTCGGGCCCGAATCGCCGGCTTGGCGGACGGCATCGAGGCCGATGTTGTCGGCAACCTCTTCGCCTGGCGTGGCGATCCGCGGGGACCGACCGTCATGGTGGCGGCCCACACGGATGAAGTGGGCCTGCTGGTGAGCGCCGTGGAGCCGGCGGGCTTTCTCCGCGTGGTGCCGTTGGGTCGGTCCGATCCACGGGTGCTTCCCGGCCAGGAGGTCGTGGTGATGACTGCCAGCGGGAAGCGGGTGTTCGGAGCAGTGGGCATCCCCTCCCCCCATCTCACGCAGGAATCCCAGCGGACCGTGGTTCCCCCGGTCGAAGCGCAGTTTGTCGACATCGGGGCGCAGTCGGCGGACGATGTCGCCGCGCGGGGAATTCGCGTGGGCGATCCCGCGGTGCTCAATGCCGCGTTCCGCACGCTCGACCGCAGGATGATAATGGGCAAGGCCTTGGATGACCGCGCCGGATGTGCGTGGCTGTTGTGTGTCTTGGAGCGACTGGCACGCGTCGATCTGAACATCCGCCTGGTTGCTGCGTTCACCTGCCAGGAGGAGGTGGGGATAAGAGGAGCCACGGTGGCAGGCTTCCGCATCAACCCCGACGTCGCGATCGCGCTGGAGGGAACGGCCGCGGGAGACTTCCCCGGCATCGAACCCCACAGGGTGCCCGTGGCGGTGGGCAGGGGGGTTGCGTTGACCATCGCGGACAACCGTTTCCTCGCCCATCGGGGCTTCTTCCGATTCGCCGAACGCGTCGCGGAGGCCCACGACATTCCCCACCAGACCAAGGCGCCGCTCTTCGGTGGAACGGACGCCGGCGCACTCCACCTCACTCGCGCCGGCGTCATGACCGGGGTCATGTCCATTCCCTGCCGGTACATCCATACGCCCCGGGCGATCATGAGTCTGGATGACTTCGACGCCGGAGTGGATCTCCTTGCGACGGTGCTCTCCGAGGTCGGGGAGTGGCTGCGGTCTACCGGCCAGGCGCCGGGATAGCCGGCGCCGGCCGCGGGGCCGTTTTGCCTGAAGGCACGCTGGGCGGTGGAACCGCTTCCTTCGCCACACTTGCGCCCCGGCGCCAACGCCGCAAACTCCCTGCTGCTAATGCACCCGCGGGAGCGCAACAAGGGTGGTCTCG
>JALOPK010000349.1 GCA_025453925.1 Candidatus Eiseniibacteriota bacterium
TGCAGGAGCAGCCGACTAGGCCGATCCGGGCTGACCGGGAAGCTCGCTTCCAGCAAGAAGGCTCTGATTCCGTCCGCGGGCTCAAGTCTGTCCCATCGGCCATTTCCAGGAATCCTTCTCCGTGCCTCTTGCCTACTCGTGCTCTTCGACACCCGGGACGTCGGGCTTCGCCGCCGTATTCCCCGTGTTCCGTTCGAACTCACCCACCGTCTCGTCGGATAGCGCTGACTCATTCCCGTACTGGTCTTCCGCCGTCACCCGGTAGAAGCTGTGCACGCTCGGGTTCCCCACCGTCCCCGGCCGCTCCGTGAAGGTCGTATCCTGCGCCGCCACCTCTCCCGCCAACACGCTCCCGTCCACGCCAAACGCCGTCGTGCCGCGGTACACCTTGTACGTTGTCACGACTTCATCCCGCCCATAGACGTCCTCATCTACCGACCCCCATCGTATCCGCAGGCTGTCCGGCGCCGCCGCCTGGATTCCCTGCACCTCTGGCGCCGCCGGTTCAGCTCCCTCCGCGTACCGCCCGGTCTTTACCGCGTCCCGCTGGAACTGCGGCCACTCCTGGCCATCCTCCCAGATCAACCCCGGCACGTCCCAGCAGTTGACCACTGCCCCGGACGTCGGCGCCACGATCTCCAGGTCCCCGTCACCATCCAAGTCCGCGATCCCACCAGTGGACGCTGGAATGCCTGTGCTGTTCGTCCAGCGACAGTATGCCGTGATCGTGTCCCCGCTTGCCCCGGAAAGCACATACATCCGATTGGGTGACGTCACCACCACCTCCATGTCCTGATCTCCCCCAAGATCAGCGATCAGTGGCGATGAACGGATCGAATACCCTGTCACATCCTTCACCCAGACCGTACTCCCCGCGCTGTTGTATGCCCGCACTTCGCCGTCGGCATTCGTGACGACGATCCTGGGGAACCCCTCGCCCTCGAGGTACCCCAACGCAGGCGAACTCCACACATTGTAGGAACCGCCCGATATCGGCACCCCCCCTGCCCACAGCGGGGAATCGGCTCCGTCCTCTCCGTTGAGCACGTGCAGACGCGGGAGTTGACCGGTCAGGCCATACCCCACGGTCGTGATCACTACCTCCTGCTTCCCGTCAGCATCCGCATCTCCGATGGCAATCCCACTCCACGAGAAACACGGCAGGACCCGTTGCCACTTCGTGCTCCCGTCCTTCTCCAGTGCCCACACACGGCTGGTGTTCCCCTCCCGGGAGCACACTACCACATCAGCTTCCCCATCCCCGTCGATATCAGCCCCTGCCGGGGAGTTGTCCTGGACACCGTAGCCCAGGTTCTTCGGCCAGCTTCCTCCCACTACCGTCCCGTTTCCTTGCCACGCCCGCACCCATCCGTCGTAACTGGCCACGACAATGTCGTCTATCCCATCTCCGGTCAGGTCGATGAGCAGGGGGGTACTCCGCGTGCCTGTTCCCGCCGTCTGCGGCCACCCGCTCTCCATCGATCCACTCCCGTTCACCACACTCACCAAACCTGCTCCGGGACCCTGTGTGGTCGCCACCACAAGCTCCAATTCGCCATCGTCATCGACATCTCCGGCCGCGACGCCCGCCGTCACCGCCCGATGCAGATTCACGGGAAACCCGGGCTGCATCGTCCCATCGTGCCGGACGACATAGAGATTACTGTCGGTGGATGCCGCGGCCACCTCAACGGTGCCGTCGCCTCCGAGGTCCGCCAGGGCAAGATGCCCCTGGATCGATCCGCCCAGGGTCACCGGCCATCCGGGCTGATACCCTTGGCCGACTTGGACCGAGCCCCCATACGTCAAAACGGGATCATTCAGCCCGTCATCAATCCGGCCCCAGACATACCAGGCACCCTCAGGCAGGGTGGTCAGGTCCCACACGAGAGAGTCAGGCGCCTGGTCGTCATTCTCCGGGCCTGTCCACAGTATGGGCCCATCACCCCCCACTGCGTCATCGTCATACCCGATCGTGACGGTTGCATTCCGCTCGGGACATGTGTCTGTCCACCGGACGACGTACTCGATCCATCCCGCGTCGGCATGCCCCGGCGCCGGCGCCGTGAACACCAGCTCAGGCGCAGGCCGTACATTCAGGCACAGTTCCGTCTCCCGCTCCACCGTCTGGGTCCCAAGGTCCCCCCTGATCCGCACCCGGTAGTGCCCCCCTTCGTCGAAGGTGTACGTCCCCTCGTACACCCGGATGTCTACCTCATCCAGCACGAGCGGCGCTACTACCTCGCCCTGCTGGTCCACTAGTTCGAACTCCTCGTTCTCCAGCGCCGCCCACTCCAGCTTCACCCGGATCGTATCCGTCGCCCCTTGCGCGATCGATCCCATGCTCAAGAGCTTCAGCTCGATGGGGCTGCCGCCCCGCGCTACGACGCTGTACTCCGCATCCGGTAGATCGTTGACCTCCAGAGCCCAAGCGCCCACCTCGGGGCTCTCCACCTCCCACTGCATCACACCGGTCGCGCTGTAGCTCGGCGTCACTGGGCTCCCGAACGGATCCTCTAGTTCATACGTGCCTCGGCTCCGTGGAACGTCTCCCTCCCGCGCCTCCTGCTCCCGCGCTACCCCTCGCCCCGACCATGCGGTCAATGGCACGATCACATTCAGCACACTCAGGGTCGAGTCGACATGTACGGTCAAGGTGTCAGAACCCTCACCATCGACGCCTGCGAGGAACGCACGGCTTTCGATCACCGGCGGGATCACCCGGTACAGCGATTCCACCTCCGTCGCCCCGAATCCCTCGAAGTACCCTCCGCCTGAGATCCGCGCCGCCTCGCGCATCTCCTCGCTGCACTGGCACCCGTGCATCGCCGCGCCGTTCCCGAACAGGAACAGTGGGTCCCATTCCGCCACCTGCTGGAAGGTCGCCTCTACCTCGTCAGCGGTCCTCCCGTAGTTGTGCCAGAAGTCGCTCCAGATGCAGATCACCTTCGGGTCGTCGTACTCCGCCATCGCATAGGTCATCGCTTCCAGCAGCCCGTTCTCCACATCGGTCATCGCCATCCAACCGTCGAAGTCATAACCCGGATTGAACTGGCCGGGCTCGTGCAGGTTCCCCAGCACAGGACCGGCAGAGAACAGGCTTGCCCATGCGTCATCGAGGTCATCGCTGTAGTCCGCCAGCTGCTCCACGGTGTTCCAGAACCGCCATGCCGCCACCCGCCAGTCCTCACTGTCTGCTTGATCCATCATCCATTGAACTATGTGCTGCGGCGCATGCACCTGACTGAGCTCCCATCCCGGGAGAAACATCGAGCTGCTCGCATCCACCAGCAGACACACATCTTTGAACGGCGCGATGTAGAATGCATGGTTCGTGTCGTAGTGCTCCCCATCACGGCTGTCCGACTCGTAGTCGTGCCATGCGCCCGTGCTGTCCCGATACGCCGTCGTGCCCGGATTCGCATCCAGCAGATTCCCCTGGCGGTCGCGACCATACCCCCGGTTCCGCCGCTCGCCTTCCATCCTGTTCCGCATCGCGTCCCACGTCACGAACGGCACCGCGCCGCGCCACCGGTACGTCGTGCTGTCATATTCCACCATCTCCAAGCCGTACTCCTCGAACGGCCCCGTTCCCACTAGCCGGAGGTCGAACGAATCGACCTCGGCTGGCTCGTTCAGCCAGATGTCGACGAGAAGCGAGTCACCCTGTTGCGGCTTCGCCGGCTCGGTCTCGACCTGGAGCTCGCCGCGGCTCCAGGTCGCGTGGTAGAAAGGGATCTGCTGGGTCCCTCCCGCCCTGCTCAGCCATGCCTTCAGCTCCCGCATCATCAGCACCGAGAAGTCCACCACGATGTCCCGCTTCATGTCCTGCAGGATCTGTCCACTCGACCCGTCGTACGCCTTCAGCGTCACGTCATACTCGCTGTCCCCATCCGCCACCGTGTCCCACTCATACCGGAAGTCACGCCCCGTCTGCGTCATCGGCGCCCCCGACACCACCGTCTGGTTTCCATATCCCTTATGAATCGTCACCTTCATCGACTGCAGCGACAGCACTGTCGTGTTCTTCTCCACCCCAGCGTCTTCGTCACTCGCCGATGCCACAAACCCCGGCATGTGCAAGGGATACGCATACCCTTGCGCCCCCGGCGTCGCCAAGTCCCAGTCCAACGCCTCCCCCGCCATGTCTGCACTTCCGCTGATCTCCAACCGCAGATCCCCATACATCTTCGCGATGTCATCCTCCGTCACCGTCACCCGCCCGTGCCACCGGTCGTTCGCCACCCACTGCGTGTCCCAATCGTCGTTC
>JALOPK010000350.1 GCA_025453925.1 Candidatus Eiseniibacteriota bacterium
TCATGCACAAGGAGGCAGGCCGATGAAGAAGCTCAACGTTCACGAGGCGAAGACACACCTCTCCGCCGTCCTTGCCGAGGTGGAGGAGGGTGAGAGCTTCCTGATCTGCCGTAGTGGACGGCCGATCGCAGACCTCATTCCCCACCAGAAACGCGACCGGCTCGCGCCGCACCCCATCATGCGGAGGATCACGTTGCAGTACGATCCCATCGAGCCCATGACCGCTGATGAGTGGCCGGAGGAAGGATGATGCTGCTGGATTCGTGCGCCCTGCTCTGGCTGGCTGACGGGAGCGACCGGCTCATTCGAGAGGCGCGTGAGCAGATCGGTGCCGCGGTGAGTGTGCACATCTCGGCCGTCACCGGCTTCGAGATTGGCGTCAAGTACCGGGCGGGGAAACTCGTGCTGCCTGCCCTTCCGGCGGAGTGGCTCAAGGTCGTACTGGACCATCACCGCATCGGGGTCATCCCCCTGGATCTGCCTATCTGCGTGACAGCTACCGAACTGCCGATGCTCCATCGCGACCCGTACGACCGGTTGATCATCGCCACTGCACGTTCATAAGGTTGGCCGGTCGTGATCGCGGATCCCCGTTTCCACGGCTACGGCGTTCCCGTGATCTGGTAGCCCGCCCTTTTCCGGCACTGCGGCGTGAGTGCCGACGGGGTTCGCGACGGCCAGCTTCTGCCGTCACCTTTCGCTTGCATTGAGCGATGGTTGTCGTCGCCTGGCGAACTCCTCGGGGGAAATGTGACACGAATGGCGACCCTGGCGCATGAGCGGCTGCCTGTCGCTTCGCTCCCGGATGGCCGCTGAACGAGGCGACTGCCGGCCGTCCGGCTGTGCGCTGGGCGTACCCCTTGCCCGTCTGTCGTTTCTCAGCCTGCAACGCTGGACCGGGATCCCCGCACCTCCGAATCATGATGCGTCCTCTCCGGCCCTATTCCTCATTCCGATTCCTCGCAATCCCCAACTCATGGATGAGGCGGTTCAGATAGGTGCGCTGGAGCGACAGGAGGCGAGCTGCTTCGGTCTGGTTGTTGTTCGTCTGCTGAAGTGTGCGTTCGATGAAATCGCGCTTGAACCGAATCATGGCATCCTCCAACGGCGTGCCTACCTCGATGTCGTGCACCGGCATGACCTCACCGAACGGGGGGAAAAGGTCGGGTGTGATCTCCCGGCCTGGAGTCAGCACGACGGCTCGTTCGATCGCGTTCTCCAGTTCACGGATGTTGCCGGGCCAGTGGTAGCCTGTCAGCATCACCATCGCCTTTGGCACGACACGATCCACGCGCTTGCGCAGGGCACGGCTGTGTTTCTCCGCAAAGTGCTCGACCAGCACCGGAATGTCCTCGGGCCGGTCCCGGAGCGGGGGAATCATGATGACCATGACGTTGAGGCGGTAGAACAGATCCTCGCGGAATCGGCCGTCCTGGACTTCGGCCTTCAGCTCCTTGTTGGTCGCGGCGACGATGCGAACGTCGGCCCGCAGCGTCTCAAGACCGCCGACTCGCTGGAACTCCCCATACTCGAGGACGTGAAGCAGCTTCCCCTGCAACACCGGCGCCAGGTCGCCGATCTCATCCAGGAAGAGGGTCCCGCCGTGGGCCAGCTCGAATCGTCCCTTCTTGCGGGCGGTGGCGCCGGTGAACGCCCCACGCTCATGTCCGAAGAGGTCCGATTCCATGAGCTGCTCGGAGAGCGTCGTACAGGTGACCTGCACGAACGGCCCGCTCTTCCGATCGCTCATGGCGTGAATCGCGCGGGCCAGCAACTGCTTTCCCGTGCCGCTCTCGCCCCCGATCAGGATCGTGGTCTTGCCCGGGGCCACCCGCTCACAGAGAGACATGACCTCCCGCATCCGGGCGCTCGTTCCCGTGACCATGTCATACTGCATGTCAAGCTCGGTCCTCAACCTGCGGTTCTGGTCCGCAAGGTTCCGGCGGTCCAACGCCTTGCGGACGGTCAGCAGGATGTGATCGGGGCGGCATGGCTTGAGGAGAAAGTCGTAAGCCCCCCGTTTCATGGCCTCCACGGCATGTTCGATGGTGCCGTGGGCGGTCAGCACGATAACGCTGAGCTCGGGGTCTCGGTCCCGGAGCAACCCCAGCGCAGTCATACCGTCCATACGGGGCATCTGGAGATCCAACAGGGCCAGATCAAACTCCTCGAGGGAGGCCATGTCCACGGCGCGCTGGCCGTCAGGTGCCTCCCGAACCTGGTATCCCTCGGCCTGCAGTCGGTCCCGGAGGACCATCCGGATCTGCGGGTCATCATCAACGATGAGGATCTTGGCGTTGTTCATGGTGTCTGCCCCGTCCTGTCACCACGCGAGATGGCGCTGCATGTACCCTTATCCAGCCTGCCCGGAGGCAGGGAGCGTGACGAGAAAGGTGCTTCCTTTCCCGGGTTGACTCTCGACGATGATGCGGCCGCCCCGCTGGACAACGAGCCTTCTGACGATGTGGAGCCCGAGGCCGAGGCCCGGGACTCGTGGCGCCCCCTCACACCGGATTCGCTCGAACGGCTCGAAAATGGTGGCGAGGCGATCGGCGGGGATGCCGATCCCCTGATCCGTCACGGCGATCGTCACCGCGGGTGCCCGACCAGGGAGCTCTTCACCGCTGCGGGCCGCGCGCGTTTCCACGGCCACCTGAGTGCCGGGCGGCGAGTATTTGACGGCATTGTCCAGAAGGTTGATGAGAATGGTCAACATGCTGTGACGATCCGCCACAACACTGAGGCCCTCGGCGCAGGACGGGCGGAGGTCGATCTGCCGTCTTTCCGCCACGGGACGAATCACGTCCAGCGCAGTCCTGACCGAATCGAAAAGCGACAGTGACTCGAGCGTGCTCTCGGCCCGGCCTGCGTCGATTCGCGTGGCATCGAGGAGGTTCTCGATCATGTGCCGGAGGCGGGTGCTGCTCTCGTGAATGCCCACGAGGTACTCGCGGACCCGAGGGCTGGACGGTTCGGGTATGCCATCCAGCAGGTTCTCCGATGACCACTGAATCGAGGTCAAGGGGGTGCGAAGCTCGTGCGAGACGTGTGCGATGAACTCCGACTTCAGGCGGTTCAGCTCCCCGAGTCTCTCGGCCGCAGCATGCTCGGTGATCACGGACTCCTGGAGGCGGTGCCGTTCCGCAGCCATGAACGCCTCTTCGGCCATGGCGCACAACAACTGGAGGTCATCATCGGAGTGGGCAGCGCCCGAGAGCCGCCTGCCGATCGCCAGGTATCCGAGCACATTGCCCTGTATGACAATTGGCATCACGGCATCAATGCCGAGACCACGAAGCGCCTCCGGCAGCGGGATCTCGCCGCCCGAGCAGTTCAGCGACTGCAGGAAAGACGTGAGCGTGTCGCACCCCGTGGAATCAATACCCAGGGCTTCCGCAACGGCGACCGTCCCGGATTGGAGGTCGCAGACCACCACCGCCAGGGTCTCCATGGGGATCGCTCGATTGGCTTTGTCCCGCAGCACGGCGAACACGGCGCAACGTGTGTGGGCGGCCTTCACGGCCGCACCAAGGTCCTGCATGGCGACCCGATAGGTGTACCGCGTGCGGTAGAACGTGCGGTCCACCGCGTCCTGCACACGACGCCGCAGGGGGGCAAACACGAGTGCGGACAACAGCGTGCATCCCACTAGGACGACCCGACCGCCTCTGGTGACCGAGGAGTGGATCGCGACGCCGGCGACGCCCGCGATTCCCAGGTACAGCGCGACGATCAGACCGCTCACCACGGCGTATCCTATCCCGCGGCTGACAATGACCTCGATGTCCAGCGCCTGGTATCGCACAATGGAGAAGGCAAAGGCCAAAGGGATGAGCATCATGAAGAGGTAGGGCACCTCTTCGGGCACCAACGGAGGATGCCCCAGCGCCTGCGGCAGGCTCCACAGGGCGATGAAGGGGAACGATCCCGCGACGATCCCACCGAGAATCCACTGGACCTTGTTCCGGTCCGCCCGAGTCCGGGCAGTCAGTCTGGAGTGAAGGAGCGCGACGAGACTGAGCCCGAGGTAGGCGATAAGGTAGATCCTGAAGGGACCGTAGCGGGAGAGATAGCTTGCATACCGCTCCACCGAGCCAAGGGCGATGGCGGAGACATAGTCGTAGCCGAGCTGACTCCCGAACACTCCCGCGGGGATGAACAGGAACGCCGCCGTCTTGGTCGGCAGCACGGCCTTCCGCTTCGGATAGACCAGGAAGAACAGGAGAATGCAGGCGGGCGCCTGCGAGTAGGCCATGAGATAGAGGAGGGGCGGCGCGAAGCCGAGGAAGGCATGGGCGCGCGGGAAGCCCGGCCACACCATCATGATCGTGGATCCCAGCATGATCATGGCCCACGCGAACACCCGGGCTGCATACTCGCCAGCGCGCCGGCAGTATACGAACAGCCCGATGCCCCAGAACAGGGCGCCGACAATCGAGGTAACGACGATCAATCCGATGCCGTAACGGGTACCCAGTTGAAGCCGCGCTTCGAGCGGCGCTCCGTTTCGACGGAGCGACAGCAGGACGGAATCGCCCGGTGCGCGGTCGGTGAGAACGAGCTCAAGCCTGGCCGGATCAATGGGCGATGTCCCGTCAAGACCGACAATGAGGTCACCGGCTCGAACACCGGCGAGCTGAACGCGGCTCCCCGGGCGGACCTGGCCCACGGTCACGCCG
>JALOPK010000351.1 GCA_025453925.1 Candidatus Eiseniibacteriota bacterium
TGGCGGGGGAGGGGTTGGGGGTAGGTGGAGGGGTACGGGTGGGGGACGGGTACGAGGACGGGTACGAGGACGGGTACGAGGACGGGTACGGGGACGTGAAGGGGGATGGGAGGCACTTGCGCGGAAGGACGAAGTGTTGTATATTGTCCTCATTCGTTAGCACTCACTCGTGAAGAGTGCTAAACAGAGGGTTGAAATGCATTGCGAGACAATGCAATCCGGAACAGAGAGAGTTAGCACTCTCTTGCCGGAGTGAACCATGACTCGGTCAGTCACGGGAAGGAGGCAGTGAAAGGTGAACGTAAAGCCGTTGGCAGACCGCGTGATAGTGAAGCCCCTTGAGGCAGCAGAGGTGAAGAAGGGGAGCATAATCATCCCCGATACCGCCAAGGAAAAGCCCCAGCAGGGCGAAGTCGTCGCCATAGGCCCCGGGAAGGTCGATGAGAAGGGCAGCCGCCAGGCGATGGAGGTCAAGGTCGGTGACAAGGTCCTGTACGGGAAGTACTCGGGCACCGAGGTCACCATCGAGAGCCATGAGTACCTGATCATGAGGGAGAGCGACATCCTTGCGGTGATCTGACCGCCTCTCACGGTACTCCTGCGAACAATGAGCCTATAAGGAGGAAAATAGATGGCAAAGCAGTTGCGGTATGACGCCGAGGCCCGGAACGCCCTGAAGACGGGCGTGGACACCCTGGCCGATGCCGTCAAGGTGACCCTTGGGCCCAAGGGACGAAACGTTGTCCTTGAGAAGAAGTTCGGATCTCCCACCGTCACCAAGGACGGGGTGAGCGTCGCCAAGGAAATTGAGCTTCAGGATCCGTTCGAGAACGTCGGCGCGCAGATGGTCAAGGAAGTCGCCAGCAAGACCAGTGACGTGGCAGGTGATGGCACCACGACGGCAACGGTTCTGGCCCAGAGTATCTACGCCCAGGGTATCAAGAACGTTACCGCCGGCGCGAATCCCATGGCGCTCAAGCGCGGGATCGACAAGGCCGTTGAGGCAGTGGTCAAGGACCTCGAGAAGTTCTCCAAGCCCACCAAGGGCAAGAAGGAGATCACACAGGTCGCGACCATCAGCGCCAATGGCGATCTGGAAGTCGGCGAACTCATTGCAGACGCCATGGAGAAGGTCGGCAAAGACGGCGTCATCACGGTCGAAGAAGCCAAGAGCATGACGACTTCCCTCGAGTTGGTCGAGGGCATGCAGTTCGACCGCGGCTATGTCTCGCCGTACTTCGTGACCAACCCCGAGGCTATGGAAGCGGTGCTTGAGGATCCCTACATCCTCATCCATGACAAGAAAGTCAGCAGCATGAAGGACCTTCTGCCGATCCTCGAGAAGATCGCGCAGATGGGCAAACCGATGATTCTCATCGCTGAGGACGTCGAGGGCGAGGCGCTCGCCACTCTGGTGGTCAACAAACTGCGCGGCACACTGCAAGTCGCCGCGGTGAAGGCCCCCGGCTTCGGTGACCGTCGAAAGGCCATGCTCGAGGATATCGCTGTCCTCACGGGCGGGCGGGTCATCAGCGAAGAGGTCGGGTTCAAGCTGGAGAACACCACCATCGGTGATCTCGGCCGGGCGAAGCGCGTTACCATTGATAAGGAAACCACCACTATCGTGGAAGGCCACGGCAGCCCGGAGGACATCCAGGGACGCATCAACCAGATCCGCAAGCAGATCGAGGATGCTACCTCGGACTACGACCGCGAGAAGCTGGAAGAGCGCCTCGCAAAGCTGGCCGGCGGCGTCGCCGTCATTAATGTCGGCGCAGCCACCGAAACGGCGATGAAGGAGAAGAAGGCGCGCGTCGAGGATGCGCTCCATGCGACCAGGGCCGCGGTGGAAGAAGGCGTCGTGCCCGGCGGCGGCGTTGCCTATCTCAGGACGCTCAAGGCCATTGATGTGCTGAACCTGGCAGGTGACGAGGCCGTTGGCGCGGCCATCATCCGTCGCGCGCTGGAGGAGCCCATCAGGCAGATCGCCAACAATGCAGGCGCCGAAGGGTCGCTGGTTGTCCAGGAAGTGCGCGCCAGTGACGTGGTCAGCTATGGCTACAATGCCGAGACCAACACGTACGAAGATCTGGTCGAGGCGGGCGTGATCGATCCGACCAAGGTCGCACGCATTGCGCTGCAGAACTCGGCTTCCATCGCAGGTCTCCTGCTCACCACGGAGTGCGTGGTGACCGAGATCCCTGAGAAGGAGAAGCCGGCCCCCATGCCGCACGGCGGCGGTGGAGGCATGTACTAGGGTAACACCCTCGTAACGCGAGCGCCCGGGCCGCCGGATGGTGGCCCGGGCGTATCGTTTTCGTGAGGGTCTCAGGGGCTGATGATGGGAGCCGGTTCCAGCGGTAAGACGCTCTTCCCGGGTGGCGGCGCGGTCGAGTCGGAAGGGGACGGCGCCGGCTGTTCGACCAATCCATGATGGACATCGGCGCATGGGCATCGCACCCTGACGAGGTCACGGGAGACTTCAAGCACATAGGGGGCACCGCAGACCGGGCAGCGCGCATGCTCGGCATAGGGAACGTAGCGCGTGAGCGCCACCTGCTCGGTCGTGAACGCCCGGTGATCGAGATAGTGCTGCACTTCCCCTTCGGCGAGGGCGAGCATCTGTTCACGACAGCGTTGCGCCTGCATCTGCCGCCGCACCCTGGCGAGATCGGGGAACACGCGGGGGAGGAGCACGGCCGAGGTCAGGAGCAGGACGACGACCGCCCAGGGCGTCCACCAGCGGACTGCCCGATGCTCCGCGCACACGGGAGCGTCCGCGGTAGGCCCGCCCTTCTCCGGCCGGGGATCTACTGCGGGCTCCGCCGCGTTCAAGGGCCCCGTCCTAGGTGTCTGCATCATCTTCTCCGATCAAATCCCGTACCACGGCGGTCGGCCGTACCCTCGGCGGTCACGCGCGGTGACGAGCCGAAGCCACGCCCCGCGTTTTGCCGGGGAAGCTGCCGGGCCGGAATCCGCGCGTCAACTCGGGATGCGGCTCAACCCGCCCAGGCATTGGGCGAGGGAACGCGGATCGTGCCCGCAGAACGGGAGGACCGACGCGATATGGTCGAGCCCGAGCATCGCCATGAGCAGGCGGTCCAGGCCGAGGGCGATGCCGCCCGCAGGAGGCATCCCTCCCCGCATTGCCCTCAGCAGATCCGCATCGGCGGGCGTGGGGTGTTCACCTCGACATCGCTGTTCCTGCCGTGCCTGGCGCACTCGAATCGCCATTTCCCGCGGGTCGTTGACCTTTACCCCACCGCGCCGCTAGGCTCGCTGCGACACCGGTGCCCGGCCCGGAGATTCCCGGGCGGTCGTCTCTGTCGATTGCGACACGCATCCGGCTCACGCCAGACCAGGAAAACATCATGAGATTCAGGACTTGGACACACCGTCCATCCACTGCTGCTGTCTTGTTGGCGGCCGTTCTGGCCACCGCGACCACCGCCTCCGCCACCGAGGAACAGGCGAAGGAACTGTTCAAGGCCATGTCGGACTATCTCGCCGCCCAACCGGCGATCTCGTTCGACTTCGACACCAGCACCGAGGTGGTCACCACCGAAGGTCAGAAGCTCGCCATCGCCAACTCCGGCACGACAGCCTTCGAACGCCCCGACAAGTTCCACGCCACCCGGGTCGGCGGCTTCGCGGCGGTCGAGATGGCGTTCGACGGCACCACGCTTCGGGTCTACGGGCGGAACGCCAATCTCTATGCCGAGGCCGAACTGCCCGGCACGCTCGACACCCTCATCGACACGTTGCGCGACACCTACGGACGGCCGCTGCCCGCGGCCGACCTCCTTGTGGCGAACGTCTACGACACGCTGATGCCACTCGTCACCGACGCCAAGGATCTCGGCAGCGGGGTGATCCGCGGGCAGGAATGCGACCACCTTGCCTTCCGCACCGACGAGGTCGACTGGCAAATCTGGATCGCCCAGGGCGACGCCCCCCATCCCTGCCGCTTCGTCATCACCACCCGGGAAGTCGAGGGCATGCCGCAGTACACG
>JALOPK010000352.1 GCA_025453925.1 Candidatus Eiseniibacteriota bacterium
GACCGGCATTTCCTCCACCAAGGCAAACGCATTCCTCGTCGACATCGTGGAGGGGGCCGACGCGGCCTCGGTCCGGGACGACATCAATCGGACCCTGAGCGGCGTGCGGGCGTGGACTGCCCGAGAGTTCTCCCGGGAAACCGTGCGGACCATCCTCGCCACCAGCGGCATCGCCTTCTCCATCGGCACGCTGATCGTCTTCGCCTTCATCGCCGGCATGGTCATCATCGGCCTCACGATGTACTCAGCCGCCATCGACCGGCTCCGGGACTACGGCACATTGAAGGCCATCGGAGCCAACAACCGGCACATCCGCAATCTGATCTCGCTCCAGGCGCTCCTGTTCGCGCTGACGGGCTACGGTGTCGGCGTCGTCTTCATCGAGGGTTTCAGAAGAGGAATCGCCAACAGCGGGGTCCTCTTCACATATGGCCTTCCCATCAAGATCGGCTTCTTCGTCTTCACCCTCATCATCTCGCTCGGCGGCGCCACTTTCGCCATGCGCCGTATCGCACGACTCGAACCCGCGAGCGTGTTCAGGGCCTGAGCGTGACTCCGCGGTCCTCGCGGCAGACGGCGGTGAGTGCCCGTGACTGAAGCGGAGGAACACGCCGGCGGATCACCGTCGGCGGTCACGCAGCACGCCGATGGAGTGCTTCGACTCAAGATCTCAGATAGGATATGTCCAACATAGGACATGTCCTGTACACCTGTGAGCCTTGCGAAGCCGCACATGCCTCCCATGGGAGCGGCGTCAGTGGCGATGGTGGCCCTCTGGGACATGGGAACGAAGGCTCCTCCCGGGAACGGCGACGTGCGCGGCTCATGTTGGAGCGTCGTGAGGCGCGACGAGGCTCCGGGGAGAAGATGTCGCGGTTCACACCGCTCCAACACCCCACAGAGACCGCAGTGAAGGAGAGCCTTCGGACCCGCCATGGTCGCTGTTGGAGCGTCGTACGGCGCGACGGGGCCTCGCCTCCCTCATCGTATCATGACGAGTGGCCTGGTCTGGACCTCCGTTCCCGCCTCGATCCTGAGCAGGTACACGCCCTGTCCGGCAGGCCGGGCGTCGGCATCGTCCCCGTCCCAGCGGATCACGTGTACCCCGCGCCCCTGCACCTCATCCAGCAGGGTGGCCATTCGTCGCCCCTGGAGGTCGTAGACCTCGATCCGAACGCGTGATGCGTCTGGCAGGCCGTAACGGATAGCGGCCTCCCCGCGAGTTGGGTTCGGTCGAATCGATTCGATTCTCAAGACCTCCGGTGTCGTCATGTTCTCGTCCCCGCTCCATGGCACCTCGCCCTCCGCGTGCGCCACGATCTGGATGTCGTCGATGTTCCACCCGCAGTAGGTCCACCCTTCATCAGTCGGCCCCATGGTCCACCGCACATACACCGTCGGCTGATCGTCCGCCACCGCCGAGAGATCGAACTCCTGGTCCACCCAGGCTTCATCGGCGATCTCGTCCGGGTTGGTCCACACCCTCGTCCAGGTCACCCCGTCGCTCGACACATCCAGTGACGCCTGATCGTAGTTGGGCGTCTCGACACCCAGCCACCGCCAGAAGCGTAGCCGCACGTTGAAAAGGTCGGTGCAATCGATGGCAGCGGTGGTCAAGTGCCGTACGGGCAGGTCGTTCGGGTAGTCGCCCGCCAGGTTGTAGCCGTAGACATTGACGCCCGTATGCGCTGCGGAGGGATCAGGTCCGCCGTGGTCTCCGCCTCCCCCTGCCGGTTGACCAAACGCCCAGTCTCCCTCGGTCGTCCAGCCCGGAGCTTCATCCAGCAGCCACTGGTGGTACACCCGCTGTTGACCGATCGCCAGAACCACCTGTCGCGACGTGTCGCCAAGGTGGTTGGTGCCATTGACGAACGAGATGCTGGCCGAATGAGCGCCCGCTGGCAGCTCGGAAGCCTCGCTTTCATCGATGGCAAGTAGGATCTGCGCCGAGTCACCGGGAGCAAGAGTGCCTGTCGCCGGTCCCGTGATCACAAGCCAGGAGGGCAACGTGTCGCACGTCACCTCATACTCGACTGCCTCCGGGCAGCGGTTCATCACGCAGTAGACCATGCTCGCCGGCTCGAACGGGCCGCCCACCCCTCCCGTCGGCCGGAAGGCCTCCTCGGGGCTCACCCTGATGCCGGTGTGGGTCGCCAGAGCCTTGATACAGAAGTTGGCGGTCGAGTCCGCGGCGTAGAGGTCTGCCCACTCGCCCTCACTCCGGTAGTAGCTCTGCCCCGGCCGGGAAGATGACTCGACAATGACCCGATACGACGCCCCCAGGAGCACGGGTATGTCCGAGGTGCGGTCGAACGCATGGCCGCCTCGAGACAGCGAGAGGAAGACGTAGAAGTCCTCGCCCGCGTGCATGAGAATCGGATTCGACAGATCCACCGTGTGCAGGCCACGACGTTCGATGAATCCCGACGCAGTCCCGAGGGAACCCAAGAGCTCTCCGTCGAATCCGTCGTAGACCGTCGCCTGGTACCACACGCTGTCGGCGGCCGTGCAGAAGCTCACCGACTCGATCAGCTCGTCGTCCTCCGCGGCAAAAGCGTTGAAGGCGTCGGCGCAGTCCGCCATGGTGTCGCGCCAGCCGTGGTAGTCGTGGGAGTAGATCGCATCGTAGCGCAGCGGCTCCACCCCCTGGAACGACACGGCACCCATCTGTGGGTGCTTGCAGCACCACTTGTCGTAATATGAGATCCAGAAGTATCCGTCTTCTCCCCACCCGCTTCCCCAGCTATTCTTGCAGATCCAGGCTCCGGGCCCCGGGGCGCCGCACTGCTTGCTGTCGTCCCACCCAACGATGGCCACGGCATGGTTGGGATCCATATCGCTGCTGGCCGGCTGGTAGTGCACGTATTCGCTGTTGATGAAGGACTGGTTGTACGCCATACACGTGCCCATGACGCCGTGCTCCATGATGGCATACTTGATCGTAGCGATGTTCGAGAGGTTGTCGCCTGCCACGTACCATTCGATATCGTGGGGCACGTAGAGGTGGTAGCCCGGCCCCCAGCGATCGGGCGGAGCGCCGAAGGATTGACCGTCGATGTCGCGCACCGCTCCCTCGCCACGCGCCAGGTAGGCCGCGGTGACCATGTAGTCCCCGCCTTGATGCACGGTCAGCCCGCTGCCTGTCGGCGGCACGATATCGTCGTTGTTGTGCTGGTTGAAGCCATTCCACCAGTCCAGGTGGTACTCTGCGAGGTTGGGTTCACCCGTCTCTCCGTTGGCCGCCCAGACGCCGGTCATCACCAGGTTTCCCTCCATGGCAGCCATGGCGCCATGGGTCCAGCAGGTGCCCTGGATTTGCTCCTTCACGCTCGTGACCAGGTTGATGCCATTGACATCCCGCAGATCGAAGGTGGCGGGCGGCTGGGCAGGAGCCACCGTCATCCACCCCAGAGCGAGCAGCGCGCCTACAGTGAGTAGCGAGGGGGTCTTGTTCCGCATGTTCTCATCGCCTTTCGGGTGTTCAGAGGGCAGTCGCCCTCAGGTGAGCCAGGAATGACCTGCGCGGCGGCGGGTATCGCGATCCCCACCCACATGGCCGCCTCAAGTACGGGAATCATGGAATCCTCGCTCCACTGCCTCTCGCCGCAGGGGATCGGTTCAATCCGGCTGTCGATTCGCGCCGCGACACGCCACATGAACGACGATCTCAAGCGTCTATCGCGTGCGTTCCCATTCCTCCCGAGTCCCGCCCGCCTGCCGGAGAATGCGCGAGAGCAATTCTTTGCCGATGTCGCCTTTGTAGGGTTCGGGATCGACACGGTGATCTCACCCCTCACCATGAATGCGTGTTTCCCGCCCGAATAGTGGCCATCGAAGCCGAGAGCTCTCGCGGCCCGCACGAGCTCCGCTCGCGAGATCGGGCCAAGTCTGGGCATTAGGCCGCGAGTGAGGTGCCCAGCAATCGTTGGACATGAAGTAGGGATGGATAAGCTCGACAGTGTGGCTGTGTCCAGCCGTCTCCTCACCTCAGAGCGGTGGGCCAAGGA
>JALOPK010000353.1 GCA_025453925.1 Candidatus Eiseniibacteriota bacterium
ATTTCCCGCGGGTCGTTGACCTCGGTGAAGGCATTGGCCAGTTCCACCCCGGCAACGTAGAGTTCAAACCTCTCGCACAAACGTGGATTCGCCCTATGTGCCACCGCAAGGGCCGCCAAGGGCAGGGGATAGTCGTGGAGTATGAGCGGGGCGTCCAGGCCGAGACGCGGTTCCACCAGCTCGATCATCACCCGGTGAAAGAGAGAGGCGAAGTCCTCGTCGGGGGGTACCCGGGAGAGGCGCGTCTCACAGGCCGCTCTGAACCCGGCCGGGTCCTCCATTCCGCTGAGGAGATCAATGCCTGCGTAGTCAAAGTAGGCCTGGGAGACGCTCATCCGCCGGAATGGAGCATCCCAGTCTATACGGAATCCCCGAAACGGCCGGGACGTCTGCGCCCCCAGACCGCGGGCGATCAGGGAGATAAGTTGCTCGGTATCTTCCATGATGACGCGGTAGTCCGCGAATGCCCGGTACCACTCCAGGATGGTGAACTCCGGGAAGTGGAGCGGACCCATCTCGCCGCGATTGCGGAACACGGTCTTTACTTCGAACACCCGTTCGAATCCCGCACAGAGCGCCCGCTTCAGGGCAAACTCCGGTGACGTCGGCAGCCACTTGCGGTGACGCGCACCCGTGTGGTCCTCGTACTCGGTCGAGAACCCGGCAAGGTGAGGCTCCATGCCTGGCGAGGAGACCAGGGCCGGCGTGGGAACCTCATGGAAGCCGCGACCGAGGAAGAATTCCCGGATGCACGTGATCATCGCGCCGCGCGCTGACAAGACGGCGGCGACCGAAGGCATGGTTCGATCCTCTTCCGGGAGTCCGCGGCGAGCCGGGGCCGAAGGCCGCACCAGCAGCCCGCTGGCCAGGGCTGTGCGTCCGTCGCCGGAGGTGAGGATTTCAACAATGTCGGCCGGGCGAAAACCGCCTGCGGGGCACGGCGCCACGGACCGCAACCCATCTTGGGTGTCGACGGTCACCTCGTCCCCGTTCACGGCCACCACGCGGCCCCTGAGGAGATGCTGCCCCGGGCCGGCTGTCATGGTGCAGCGGGAAGAAACCGAACCGGGCACGGCCCGGAGGTGCGAGTCGGGAAGCATCTTCTCACCGTGAGCCGTCACGGTTCACCCGCGTTCTCGTCCGTGGCGACGGCTGAGGGAACAGGCGAGAGCATGCCATTGACCGTGGGCGGGGGTTGCCCGGGAGCAGAACGATCATGGGGCAGGCAGCCATCGGCGCTCCTTGGCGAGGCAATCGTGGATGCCCGCCGCGTAGTGCTGATGCGCAAGGGGACTCGGGTGGGGATCCGAAGGGAGGTTCGTGTACTGCGGCAAGGTGAGATCCACGGAAACATCGACACACGGGATCCTGGCACGCCTGCAGTGGTCAAGGATCCCCTGACTCGCCGGATCATCCGTCAGGCACGCGATCAGGGGGTTGACACCCCGGTCCTCCGCGAGTTGGTAGAACGCTTCCACGATCGCCTTTGACACTCGATTGCTCTTCCTGAGTCGAACCTCCACCTTGTTCAGTGCGTCATCCATCGCGTTCGCCAACGCCCAACGTCGCGCGCCTGGCAACGCTCGATAAGTGGTTGGCCTCAGGTCGCGCACGAGGAGTCCGCCCTTCCCGAGCTGCGCGAGGTTCTTCTTCCAGGATCGCGCAAGGACGTTCCGCTCCTCCTGGATCGACGCATAGGCGAGGATCGCGATCTTCGGCGCCGTCCTTTGAGCGAGGGCCTCCTCGAAACGCGTGAACGCCTGGAGAGTGCCGTATCCACTGATGCCGAGATTGACGATATCGAAGCCCGGCAGAAGTTCCTGCAGACGCCATGGGAAGGTCTCGTGGTCATCGACGGCCCACCCATAGGTGAACGAGCATCCGAACACCCAGATTTCCCCCTGCGGGACCGTGCCCATGCGGGCGTCGAGCGATCGAGTCGCGCGCGTGCAGTCCTCGAGATGCGTGGCGGTGAACGAACGCCCACCCGGGAGCACAATGCGAATTCTCCCGGGCTGGATCGTGTGACCCAAGGTCGGATGGGCAACTGAGTAGGGCGTGTGAGCCTGGACCGGAAGGCATTCCTGCGCCACGGTTCCAGGCCTCCATGCGCGGTATCCCATGGCCCGCAATGCGAACTCCGCCCCGATGAGGGCAGCACACGTGGACAGGAGAAGGAACGTGCCATTCGCCAGGCTGGGAACTGGCACTCGCCGCCGGTGACGGCACCGTATGGCGGTCAGTCCGAGGAGCAGGAGGGCCAGCTCAGCTATCCAGATCGCCGCGCGAAGCGATTTCGACCCGATCGAACCGTCGGGGCTCAGCAGTTTCCCGAGCGACCACTGGTTCAGAAGGATCGCCGCTGCAACCAGCCCGATCCCAAGGGTCAGAAGAATGGCGGACGGGCGGCATCGCGCGATCATCTTCAGATCCTTCCTCGGGTGGCTTCGCTCATGGAGGCGTCGAAGGTTTGGCCGGGTGTACAGCCTCGGCGCACACCAACGATGGTCAAGTCTCACCGTAACAGCGGCGCACGACCGTTTTCAGATCAGCACCGCGCGTGGATGGGTTCTCCGAAGATTTCAATGCTTCGGCCGGCTTCCCGGCGGGGGAAGCGGGGGTGTTCGCCGGAGGAGGAGGCTCGGCGAAGGGCCGGTGGCCTTCACGTCGCCTGACCTCGCCGTCTGCCGGGAACCGTAGCACACTACCCAGCATCGCTGCGTTTCCTGGATTGGCGGACCACCGGCCGATGGAAGCCCGAAGGCGATTTGTCCTTCCGCTGGTCGGCGTCTCCGCATTTGCTCCCACTCCTCGACTGGACCTCTGCACCCGCGCGTCCCCTCAGCACGACGGGGTGTCCCGATTCCTCGCGCGCGCAGCATACCCCTGCCAACGGTTGACATCGCCCCGGTGGCCGTCACCGATCCGGGCTGAGGGCTCGAGGTGTGGGGCGCTCCTGCCCAATCAGTGCCTGGTCCCGTGGCGCTGGTTGCGGGGTCGCCCCCACCGTTCCGGGAGCGGGGGAATCGTGGCGCACATAGCCCAAGGCCTCCAGGCGCCGCAGATCCCCTGCCCACGCGGGCCGGGGCTCCGCAGGTTCAGCAAGAGGTGCATGGGACCGGAGAAAGTCCACCAGAAGCTCGGCCAGGCTGTTCATGGAACCATGCCCGCCCGGGAGGAGGTCGACCGTTTCGCCCGGATCCCGGACCAGATCGTAGAGCTGCACGGGTGCCGACAGGCCTCGAGGGCCGATCACCCGGCCTGAAATGAGCTTCATCCCCTCGGACACGAGGGCGTGCACCGACCGGGACTGGGACGCGACCCGGCCCCTCGCTTCGTGCGGAAGGGCACGGAGGGGACACCCAGGCAGGCCGTCAACGGGGAGTCCCGCAAGATCCAGGATAGTGGGTGCCAGATCGAGGGCGGATGTCGGCCGACCATCCACCATCGGCGCCGATTGTCCCGCGAAACGGACGACCAGCGGGACCGCCAACAGTTCCTGGAAGAGCGACTGACCGTGGCCCAAAAGCCCGTGATCGAGGAGTTCCTCTCCATGATCGGAGGTGAGGAACACCGCGCAGGGTTCGCCGTCCAGCACCTCGTCCAATGAGTCCACGAACGCGCCGACGTAGTCGTCCAGGCGGAGAACCTGCGCGTCGTACATGTCGCCGATGTAGCGCCTATCCTCAGACCCCACCTCCAGGGCGCCGCGGCCCTGAGGCTCAATGACAGCGGCGTAGTCGATTGGTTGACCTCTGAGCCGGGTCCGATACGGACTGGAGGGATCCTCGAACCGTGGATCAAATGGGTAGGGAGCGTGGACCATGTAGGTATGGAGAAACAGGAAGACAGGTCGTTCGCTCCGTCGATGGCGGAGCCATCCGAGGGCCTCGGTCCACTGGGGGTTCTTGAATCGCGTGCAGTCGTAGAGGTCGAAGCCAAGGCTGAAGCCGAAATCGGCCGACACATAGCCGCCCTCCGCAAGCCCCATCGTTCGATATCCCGCCCGCTGAAGCAGCAGAGGGAGCGGCGCCATTGCCTCGGTCATCGCTTTGGGAAACTGGTCGACGCCATGCTGATGCACGGAGAGCCCCGTGAACATGGAGACCGTAGAGGGAAGCGTCCACGGCGCGGCGGCAATGCAGTCGGTGAAGATGGTAGCTCTCTGCGCCCAACGGTCGATCCGCGGTGTCAGACCGCGGGGATTGCCGTAGCACCCCAGCCGATCCTTACGCAGGGTATCCAGGTCGATGACCACGATGTGCGGACGCGATGGCTTGACGGATGGCGTGCCGTGAAACGTGAGTCCACCCCAGACCGCATAGTCGAAGAACGGGTCGTGCGCAGGCCCGGGTTCCGTCACGAGTCGAAGAGTTGCTTTGCGGCCCTTGTAGCTGTTGAGATCGATGGACTGCACGTCGGCCCACGCGCCCTCCGACAGGCCCACGAAACGCTCCCACACTCGTTGCCAACGGCCTCCGGTCGAGATCTCTACGGCGAAACGCACGCCGTCGCTGCGTCCCCGAGCCTGGGCCAGACCCTCAGGTATTCGCTCGTAGGCGCGATCGATGATGCCCGTCGTCACGCGAAGCTCCTCGCACCCCAGCGTTCCCAAGGGGAGCGTGATGCACCCCGGTGCAGGGAGAAGGAGCGCCCTGCGGCTCATACCGGCGAGTCGCACGGTCTGCACCAGGGAACCGGGCCGCATTGCCGACGCCAGATTCGTGCCTGCCAGCCTCGGTTCGCATGCGGCGAACTCGACGGAGGGATCACCCGCGACGGTCACCGACACGCCTTCCGGGGGAGTCGGCGCCAACGCATAGAGCGTGCCCACCTGTTCATCCCACCACACATCCCAACCGGGGAACGGCTCGTGGGCCGGGCGCCAACGTGCGTGGGGTCTGCCTTGCACGTTCACGATGACGGTCGACCTGCCTCGTCCATCGACCGCCGGCCTGGCGCTCCAGAAACGGATCGTCGAGTCTCGGATGGATGGCCGCAGCCGGATCGGCGGGAGACCCTGGGCCATCCACTCATCCGCCCGAAGCTCCTCTGACCGCAAGAGAAAGGGCGTGCCGGCCACTCCAGCGATGTCGGCGGGTAGATTGGTGTCGGGCAGACGCGTGATCTCGCCGCTGGCAAGGAAGTCGAAGACGGAGTCTCCCGGGCGCACCGCGGGAGGTCCGGTTCGCTCCGAACATCCGCCCATGAGGGCCGCCGCCGCGGCCCAGAGGACCATCGCGCTCCGGGCGGCAGTCACCATCCTGCGGCGCGCTCGGAAGGCGCCAATCGTCACAAGGCCCCGGTCGCGGCTGAGCGGGCAGGAGCGAGGCATCATGAAGATCTCCAGGCCGCACGCACCGCAGGAACGCGGGCGAGCAGGCGGGCGGGAGCCTGGTCGGTCCCGACGGCCACTGGCGTCACGTCAGCGACTGCCGTGCGCCGCGAAACGAAAGGTATCGCCGCGGGTGCGGCGCATGGCTCGCACACTCCCGCGTTCGGGAGCACGGGCGAGCCGGAGGGGCACGCCTTCGAGCCGCTTTCGGGACGGGGGAACGGGGTGCGGGACGCAGGCAGG
>JALOPK010000060.1 GCA_025453925.1 Candidatus Eiseniibacteriota bacterium
ACGACCGCGGCCAGCGTGGCAGCATCAATCCCTACGGCGGGCCGGATCCAGCAGCGGGCGGCGCCGGATGCTTCGCCGACGGCGATGATGGTCTGGCCGGCCGGGATGGAATCGGTGTCGGCAACGAGGATGTTTCCCGCCCACGCGATGTCGGCCCCGATGAAGGGGGACAACGCGGTGCGGAGGGCGGGGGAGTCACCCAGGACTACCACCGCCCTCGCATCGGGATCGTCCGTGGCAACCACGCGCACCGCGCCCTCGGCCGGCCACGAGGCCACGATCACGGAGTCCAAGGGGCCGGAGAGCACGGCCACGGTGTCGGCGCCCAGGATCCTGCCGATGCCCGGAGGGCCTTCCCCCGGGGTGAGAAGGCGAAAGACATCATAGCCCGGGTCGACGACGACCCGGCGGACGGCTCCCTCGACCGTAAGCAGCGTGTCCAGCGTCGCACCGGTCATCATGAGCCTGACGTTGCGGACTTCGACGGAATCGCCTTCGGCGATGGTCACCTCCAGGGGGACTCCCAAGGAATAGGCAGGCTCAGACTGCGTGAGTTTGATGCGCACGCCGCCGGAAACGGGCTCGGCCAGATCCAGGTCGATGGACGGCGCGCCGGTGCCGTGCACCCACTGCTGGAAGAAGCCGGCCAATGGCCTGCCCGCCGCCACCGAGAAGGCCCCTTCCACACTCTCCCAGGTCGCCCTGCGGAACAGATGGTCGCGGTAGAAGGCGCGGACTCCAGAGAAGAACGCCCTGTCCCCCAGTTCGCGCCGCAGCATGTGGAACACCATGGCAGACTTGCCGTAGCCCACGGCCTCGGTGGCCGAGGAGTGACGTTCCGTGAACTGAGTCAAGGGGATGTCCGCCCTGCCTGCCGTGTACCACTGATAGTGCTGGAGCTGACGGAGGCGGTAGTCCCGGTCTTGCCCCGCACGCTCCTTGTAGTAGTGATCGGCCAGATATGCGGTAAGGCCTTCGCACCAATTGCCCGACTCATAGTCCACGTAGACGCCATTGCCGAACCAGTTGTGCAGGATTTCGTGGCCGTAGGACGTGTGCACGATGAAGGGCAATCGGATCACCACACTCCCCAGCAAGGTGAATGAGGGCATACCGTAGCCGGTTTGCCAGAAGTTCTCGACGAGCGCGAACTTCTCATAGGCATAGGAACCGATCATGCTGTCATACAGAGCCATGTAGCGGCAGGTGGCATCGAGATAGGTCTGGGCGAGGGTCGAATCCGGCGTGAGCAGGTATGCCTGGGCGGAGGCGTCTTCGCAGGGTTGCTCGTACTGATGGAAGCGCCCCGCCACCAAGTAGGCCTCCTCCATGGGATGGTCGCATTGCCAGGTGGTATGGCCCGTGCCGGTGATGCGCCTGCCCTGGCTTACGCAATCCCATCCCGGAGGCAATTCCGCGCGCAGCCGGAACCGTATCATGCGATCAGGGATGGTGGGCAGCCAGAAGCTCGATCCCGAGAGGAAGACACCGACGGTGTCGATGATACCCGCGGTGGTCTCGAATCCGCGAGCATACTCGCCCCTGCCCTCGAAGCCGTGGTGCAGCCTTCCCGCATAGTCCAGCACCAGTGGATCAGGGAGGAGACCCTCGTGCGCCGCCAGCCGCACGACTCTCGCCACGTCCCCCGGAATGTCCCACGCGGCGGTGGTGTCGGGATCAATGATGGCCACGCCGGGAATGGAGTGAAGCTCCAGCGAACGGTTCAGGGCACACGCGAATTGGGTTTCACGTCCTCCCAGGGACACTGTGTCGACGACATCGATCCCGCTCGTCGCAGGATCGATGCAGACACGCGCCCGGTGGGCGACGCAGACCGAGTCCGCGGGCAGCACCGCGACGGCGTACAAAGCGATCACGCTGATCAGCATGGCATGCTCCTCTTCGGCAGGGTAGGAGAGGGTGAGTCAGTGGAGAAGTCGGCAGCCGGCAATCTGCGGCAGGCAGGACGCATGGACCAGAATCGGGAGACGGATGATCATCCTTCCGGCCCTATGAGGGCAATGACACCCGCTCCACGTGGGTCACGGGTCGTCCCAGAAAGCGGTCGGCGACGCCGATGAAGGAGGGAGGGATGTCGGTGAGATAACAGCGCATGGGGGACGCCGGGCCGGGATTCTCGAGTGCCAGACGGGCGAGCAAATCCCTCACCTCCCGGGATGTCTGGGTGGCGGAGTCCACGATCCGCAGTGCGGTGCCGACGGCGCGACGCAGTGTCGGTATCAGCAAGGGGTAGTGCGTGCAGCCGAGCACCAGCGTGTCGATTCCCTGCGCCACGACGGGCGCGAGGTACTGGCGGGCGGTCATCACCGCTACCTCGCTCTCCTCCCAGCCTTCCTCCACCAGCGGTACGAAGAGGGGGCATGCCTGGCTGAACACCAGCCATTCGGGCCTTCGCGTCTGTATGCTCCGCCGGTAGGCCTGCGAGTTGATGGTTGCCGAGGTGCCGATGACGCCGATGCGGCCACCCACGCTGACACGGATGGCTTCCTCCACGCCGGGATCGATGACGCCCACCACGGGCACGCCCATGGTGGAGGCCAGTTCCGGGAGGGCCGTGGCCGACATGGTGTTGCAGGCAAGCACCAGCAGCTTGATGCCCTTACCCAGGAGGAAGGAAGACCCCTCCTCGGCAAACCTGACGATGGCTTCGCGTGACTTGGTGCCGTAGGGTACTCGAGCCGTGTCGCCCAGGTAGATCAGGTCTTCGTGGGGAAGGTCGTGCAGCAGGGCGCGCACTACGGTGAGGCCGCCCAACCCGCTGTCGAAGACGCCGATGGGCGAACGTCCGCCAGGCTCAGTCACGGTAGGTGGCCGGGTTCTTGAGAACACGCACGAACTGCCGGGTCCGCCACACGGCGCCCAATGCAGCCAGAAGGGGGGCGATTCGAGACGACATGGGCGCCGGGTTGTAGTACACAGGTTCCAGGAGATCGTCATCGGCCTCGATGACGCCGTGCTCGACGGCGTATGCCTGGAGTCGCGTGTGGGGGTAGATGCGCACTACCAACACGAAACATCCGTTGAGCCTGAAGCGGCCGCCAAGCTTGAGTTTGGATCTCAGGAGGAATCTCCCCAGCTTGGCCAGAGATTCCGAAGTCTCTCCGGGGCCGTTGATCATGAAGTTCCACTCCCCGCTCATGCCGGTGCGCCGCAGTATCTCCACCGCGTGGTAGAGATCCTCCTCGCGAAGACCCTTCCCCCAGAGATCGAGCAATTCGTCGGATGCGACATCGGGGGAGAAGAACATCGCCTGACACCCTGCTCGCCGCCAGAGCATGACCGATTCTTCCGCGAGTCCTCGTTCCTTGAACCATCCAGTCCAGCGGAGTTTGAGGCCGCGGCGGAGCATCTCCTCGGCGATGGCGTCGGCGTGAGACCGGGGATGGTTGAAGATCTCATCCGCGAACATGAACGCAGACAGGCCATAGTCGCGGACGAGCTGCTCCAGTTCATCAACCACCTGCCCCGGTTCCCGGACCCGTAGCGTTCGCTGGAACAGGTAATGGTTGCTGCAATGGATGCAGTCCAGCGCGCACCCTCGCTTCGCCTGCACGGCGATTCCCATGGGCTCCCGGGCGTAGGCCCTGACGTCGAAAAGGCCCCAGGCAGGGCGCTCGGACAGGCCGAAGGGCACCGGTGTGCTCCGTCCCGTGAACCGGATGGCTCCATCGTCTCTCCACAAGACTCCCTCCAGTGAACCCGGATTGTCCAGGTCGGCCAGGAGCGCGGGGAAGGTCTGTTCGCCCTCGCCGAAGACCCCGAGGTCGATCTCCGGGATCTCCTTCATCAACTCCTGGGCGTACAGTGAGAAGCCGGAGCCTCCAACCACGATGGGCGCGTTCGCCGCCTGTTCTCTGATGGTACGAAGCACGGCCTGGTGTTCCTGCACCGTGGAGAGGTGCATGCCCGGCCGCGCGTTCTTTATGTTGCGGATCGAGACGCCGATCACGTCCGGCCGGACTGTCACCACTGCCCTCCGGAGGGCGCGCGAGTCGCCAATACCGAGATTGCAGTCATGCCCGTACACCTGATGGCCGGCGGCGCGGAGCGCACCGGCGAGGTACGCCAGCCCCAAGGGAAAAATGGGCGGCTCGTCGAGCAGTGTCTTTGTCTGAACCAAAAGGACTCGCACATCTACCTCCGGCCCCCACTCCGTTCATGCCTCGGGTATGAGACGTTCTCAAGATAGGCGCGGTCCCGCGGTCAGCAACCCGGGGCGGCCCGGGGTGAACTTCCCGGTCGACCGGGCTCTTGACAAACGGGCGGCTCGGGTGTACTATGGGACGTCCTTCTTGATGCGCGAGGGCACCATCATTGCCCGTCTCGGGATGCCGGGGTCTCCAGAGCCCCGCCCGAGTTCCGTGGGTTCACCCCAGGTCTTCCATTTCGCCACGAGCCGTATCGCGTGCGCCCTTTCGTTGGCGGATCCATTCGCTTGTCCCCGATGCGGGCATGATGTGACGTGTTCCTCGAATTTCAAGCCGTGCCCCTTGGCACAGGCGACACCCCGTGACTTCTCACCAGGACTGTAGCATGACCGACAGGGACCAGATCAATCAGACTCTGGACGACCTCGACACTGTCTCCGACACGACCCTTGCGGCCCCCGACGATTCGGCCGGCCCGCTCATGAGGCGCGGCAGGGTCATCCGCGAACCATCCCACCTCGACATCTCCGTGCTCAAGAAGAAGACCGTGCCTCAGCTTTCCGAGGTCGCCGAAGAGCTTGGCATCCAGGGCTATACCGGCCTCAAGAAACAGGATCTGATCTTCAGGATCCTGGAGGGGCAGGCCAAACGAAACGGTCTGATCTTCTCCGAGGGAGTCCTCGAGATTCTCCCTGAGGGGTATGGCTTCCTACGGACTCCGTCCTACAACTACCTGCCCGGCCCCGACGACATCTACGTGTCGCCATCGCAGATAAAGCGGTTCGGACTGCGGAAGGGCGACACCATCAGCGGGCAAATCCGCCCGCCGAAAAACGGAGAGCGGTACTACGCATTGTTGCGCGTAGAGGCGGTGAACTTCGAGAATCCGGATGTGGCGAAGAACACGCCGCTGTTCGACAATCTCACCCCGCTCTACCCGCTCCAGAAATTCCGCCTCGAGTTCGATCCCGACAAGATCTCCACCCGGATCATCGATCTGCTCTCCCCACTCGGGAAAGGACAGCGCGGTCTGATCGTTTCGCCGCCGAAGGCCGGGAAAACCATGCTGTTGCAGGAGATTGCCAATGCGATTTCCACTAACCACCCCGAGACAATCCTCATCGTTCTACTGATCGACGAGCGGCCGGAGGAAGTCACCGACATGGAGCGATCGGTCAAGGGTGAGGTCATCAGCTCCACCTTCGACGAGCCGGCTGAGCGCCACGTCCATGTCGCCGACATGGTGATCGAGAAGGCGAAGAGACTGGTGGAGCACGGTCACGACGTGGTCATCCTCCTTGACTCGATCACACGCCTGGCACGGGCGCACAACACGGTCATCCCCCACTCGGGACGCATTCTTTCCGGCGGTGTGGATGCCAATGCCCTGCAGCGCCCCAAGCGGTTCTTCGGAGCCGCGCGCAATCTGGAGGAGGGGGGGAGCCTCTCGATCATCGCCACGGCACTGGTTGACACCGGCAGCCGGATGGACGAAGTGATCTTCGAGGAGTTCAAGGGTACCGGCAACATGGAAATGGTGCTTGACAGGAAGCTGGCGGATCGCAGGATCTTCCCCGCTCTGGATGTCAATCGCACCTCGACCAGGAAGGAAGAGCTCCTGCTTGACCGGGAAACCCTCAACAAGGTATGGATTCTGCGTAAGTTCCTGAGCGAACTGAGCCCCCAGGAGGGTCTCGAACTCCTGATCGAGCGGATGCGAAAGACAAAGAGCAACAAGAAGTTCCTCGACTCCATGAGCGAATAGGCGGATCGAAGGAGAACGACCAATGAAACCCAAAATCCACCCCACCTACGCGGAAACGACCATTACCTGCGCCTGCGGGAATGTGATCCGCACGCGTTCCACCCAGGAGAACATCCGGGTGGAAATCTGCTCCCGCTGCCATCCCTTCTTCACGGGCAAGCAGAAGCTCATCGACACTGCTGGGCGCGTCGACAAGTATCGCAAGCGGTATGGCGACGCGACCGGGGCGCGCTGAACACCCATGGCATGAAGGGGAGTCGTGGCCGTGATGGTGAATCCGGCGGCCCGCCTCGATGCGTTGAAGGCCCGGCTGGATGAGATCGACACAGAACTCTCGTCGCCACTGCTGCAACGGGACGGTGCGCGTTTCAGGACCATGGGCCGTGAGCGGTCACGGCTGCAGCGCATCGTAGACGAGATCCATGAACTGAGCCGTCTGGAAGACCGGCTGCGGGAAGCTCGGGCTCTCCTCTCCGACGGCGACCCCGAGATGGCGGCGCTGGCCGCGGAGGAAGTCGCGCAGGTCGAGCCGCGGGTCGAGGCCGTTGCCGCCTCGGTCGTGCGGGGTCTTCTGCCGCCCGATCCCCACCAGGACAAAGATGCAATTCTGGAGATCCGGGCCGGAACGGGCGGGGAGGAAGCGGCTCTCTTTGCCGCCGACCTGCTCCGCATGTACCTGCGCTACGCCGAGCGCAAGGGGTGGCGAACTGAACGAATCAGCACGAGCCCTACGGAGCTTGGCGGCGTCCGCGAAGTCATTTGCTCGGTGCAGGGCGCCGAGGCCTATGGTCTCCTCCGCTATGAGAGCGGCGTACACCGGGTTCAGCGTGTGCCCGCCACGGAAGCTTCGGGGAGGATCCACACGTCCGCAGTCAGCGTCGCCGTGCTCCCGGAGGCGGAAGATGTCGACGTGGAGATCGATCCCAAGGAACTCCGCATCGATGTCTTCCGATCCAGCGGCCCCGGTGGGCAGAGTGTCAACACCACCGACTCGGCCGTGCGGGTCACCCATCTGCCGTCGGGGATAATGGTGCAGTGCCAGGACGAGAAGTCCCAGCACAAGAACAAAGCGAAGGCGCTGAAGGTGCTGAGGTCGCGGCTGCTCGACCTGGCGATCCGGGAGCGTGACGAGGAACTGGCCCGTCAGCGCCGCTCCCAGGTCGGCACCGGTGACCGCAGTGCGAAGATCCGTACGTACAACTTTCCGCAATCAAGGGTCACCGACCACAGGATCGGTCTCACTCTCTACCGGCTGGATGAAGTGCTGGATGGCGCGCTCGATCCCTTCACGCAGGGCCTCCAACAGCATCACACCGAAGCGCAGCTCGCCGGACTGGAGGGCGTCGGCGGTGACGTGGCGAGAGGCGACTGACCGGGTTACCCGGGTGTTTTCGGCATCCCTGCCGCCGGTGCACGCGAGGGCCGCTGCCTGGCGTTTCACTGCCGAGGTCGCGGGCACGAACATTGCCTCGCTGCTGCCCTCGGCCGCCGGCGACGTCATCCCGGAGCGGGAGTGGGAGGCGATGGAGGGTGCCGTAGCCCGCTTATCCGCGGGCGAGCCCGAAGCCTACGTGCTCGGCCGGGCGAGTTTTCACAACATCGACGTGCGCGTGGATCGCCGGGCGCTGATTCCCCGACCGGAAACCGAACTGCTGGTGGAGACGGTGATCGACTGGTGCCGAAGGGGACTGAGAGCGACACCCTCAATTCTCGACCTTGGAACAGGGTCTGGGTGCATCGCGCTGGCCCTAGCGCGGGCTTTGCCCGGTTCCCGGGTCACGGCAACCGATATCTGCGCGAGGGCCGCCAGCCTGGCGGCGGAGAACCTGCGCTCAGGCGCGGGGGGTGGAGCCATCGGCGTGATTCGCGCCGATTGGCTGAGTTGGACCACGGCGCGCTGGGACGTCATTGTCAGCAATCCGCCGTACATCGAGACCGGGTCGCTTTCCGGGCTTCCTTGTTCGGTGAGAGACTGGGAACCTCGAGTTGCGTTGGACGGGGGCGCGGATGGGTTCCATCACATCGGATCGATAATCGAGCAGGCATCGCATCACCTTCGGCCAGGGGGCCTGCTGGCCCTTGAGGTGGGCATCGAACATGGGGGCAAGGCCAGTTCAACGGCCATCGCCGCCGGTTTTCACGACGTGGATGTCGCGCGTGATCTGGCCGGCCGCCGGCGGGTGTTCACCGCGGTGTGGGAGGGGTTCTCGTGATGAGAAGCATGACGGGATTCGGCGCCGCTGCATGCACGATGGGCGGGCGCCAGTTGACCGCCGAGGTGCGAAGCGTCAACGCGAAGTTCCTGGATCTGTCGTTCCGTCTTCCGCCACGATGGGAAAGCCTCGAAGGGCCGCTCGCCAAGGCCGTTCGGCGGCGCGTGTCGCGGGGAAAGGTCGTCGTTTCCCTGTTTTGGTCCGCCGGGGGCGGGGCGGGTCTTGCGCTGACCACGCCGCTCTATCGCGCATGCGCCCGCCAACTGCGGTTGGCAAGGCCGGGGCCGGTGAGTCAGTCCGATGTACTCCGCGCGGCGTCTCTGGCAGGCACCACAGCCGGTGCGTCGCCGGAGGGACTTGCCGAAACGTGCGGCAACCTTCTGGAGCGGGCGCTGGATCAGCTCATCAAGGTGCGGGAGGCCGAAGGCCGGGAGATCATTGCGGAGTTTGCCTCGCAGATCGACGCCATCGGCTCACGGGTGAAGGCCATCGAGCAACTCCTGGCCGATGTCGCCGCTGACACGCAGGCGCGACTGGAGGCGGCGCTGTCGAGGCTTGGCCAAGCGGGTCTAGAGATCCTCGGCGACCGGGAGCGTGTCTCCCGGGAGGTGGCGATGCTCCTGCTCCGTTCGGACGCCAGAGAAGAAGTCGTGCGCCTTCAAGCACATCTGGCGGCGTTCCGTGAACGCATGGAGGGGCCCGGGCCGCACGGGAAAATGCTCGAGTTCCTGCTGCAGGAGCTGCAGCGGGAACTCAACACACTGGGAGGAAAGACCACACAACTGGAGGTGAGCCGGCTGACGTTGCTGGCCCGTGCCGCCGTCGATCAGATGCGGGAACAGGTGGCAAATGTTGAGTAGCCCTCGGCCATTCCCCGTGGTCATCTCCGCCCCCTCGGGTACGGGGAAGACCACCGTCGTCAGCCGCCTTGCCCGGCAGCATCCTGAGTTGTTCCATGTGTCAGTGTCCGCGACCACCCGTGCCCGCCGAGGGAACGAAGTCGATGGCGTGCACTACCATTTCGTGACTCAGGAAGAATTCACTCGGCTCATAGACGCGGGCCTGCTTCTTGAATGGGCGCTGGTGTTTGGCCGGCACTACGGGACTCCCCGGCGGGAGATTGACGGCGCGGCCAGCCAGGGGAAAATCACTCTGCTTGACATCGATGTTCAGGGAGGCACCCAGGTTCTTGCATCGGTGCCGGGTGCGGTGTCGGTGTTCCTCCTGCCCCCTTCAATGGACGATCTGCGTGGCCGCCTGGAGGCCCGGAGGACTGAGGGGGCAGAGACAATCGCCTCGCGACTGCGGGAGGCGTCACGGGAGATTGAGCAGGGCATTGCGGCCTACGACTACGTGGTGGTCAATGACGATCTGGACGCGTGCGTCGGCACGGTGTGGGCAATCATACAGGCGGAGCGTGCGCGAACCTGGAGACTCCGGGCTCCGTGCGGCTCCGTGGAAGGAGTCAATGAAGCATGGTGTTTCCAATCGATGATGTAATACGATCATTCGGCAACAAGTACGAAGCGATCATCGTATCCTCTCGGGAGGCACGCCGGATCAACTCGTTGCGCCTCGCCGCCGGAGGTGCGCCGGAGGGTGCCGTCAAGCCTACCGTGGAGGCGTTGAGGCGACTCATGTCTCGAGAGGTGAAGTGGCGGTACGTTGAGAGGGACCAGCCTTCCTTCGTTGAAACCGAGTAGCAGGCGACTCGCGCTCGCCTATTTCCGGCAACTGCGTGATCTTGGCGAGCATGAGATCCTGCGGGTGTCTCCTGGAGCCGGCGCGCATCAGACCGCGTGTTCGGCCGAAGGGGGATCGTTGGATGCCATCGCGCGTGACATCGCGGCGTGCACGGCGTGTGGGCTCCACAAAGGGCGCGTACGCGTGGTGCCCGGGAGCGGCAATCCGACCACGGGCCTGGTGCTGGTGGGTGAGGCGCCGGGCGAACAGGAGGATTGCCAGGGTCTTCCGTTCGTCGGCCCCAGCGGGCGGCTACTGCGCCGGCTTCTGAGACTGGCTGGCGTTTCCGATGACTCGTACTACATTGTCAACGTGTTGAAGTGCAGGCCGCCGGGAAACCGCGACCCGCTGTCTGAGGAAGTCGACGCGTGCGCACCATTTTTCCACCGTCAATTGGCCGCGCTGGCGCCGCGGCTGATCATCTGCCTTGGCAGGTTCGCGGGACGGCAGGTGCTGGCGAACGAGGATGTTTCCATCCGCGCGATGCGGGGGAACGTGCATCAGCGGGGAGGCGCCCGCGTGATCCTGACCTATCATCCTTCTGCCCTCCTGCATCGAGTTGAGTTCCGAGCCGATGCATGGCGCGATATCAAGCGGGTGCGCCGTCTCATGACGGAGCTGGGCCTGCCTCGCGAGGCGGTCTCACGATGAAGCCGGACCGGGCCACCGTGGGGTTGATCCCACCCCAGGCGCCGGAGGCGGAGTTGGCGGTGCTCGGGGCGGTGATGCTCGACCGCAACGCGCTCCTCACCGTGCAGGAAATCCTGGAGTCCGACGCGTTCTACTCCCCGGCCAACCGGACCATCTACCGCACCATGCTCGAACTCCAGGCAAAGGGCGTTCCCATCGACCTGGTCACGGTGCAGGAGGGGTTGCGGGCCGGGGGCACTCTGGACGCCACCGGCGGAACCATGTACCTGAGCGAGCTGCTGGAGCATGTCGCGACCGCGGCCAATGTCGACTACTATGCCCACATCGTCGCCGAGAAGGCGCGCCTGCGGGAAATGATCAGTGTCGCGACGAAGATCACGTCGGGATGCTACCAGGGGCCCGACAATGTCGAGCGATTCCTCGACGAGGCCGAGCAGGCGGTCTACAATGTCGGCCAGTCGAAGCGAACCGGCCACTTCAGGCCGCTCAAGGAGCTTGTTGCCGAGGCCCTGGTGGAACTCGACGCCATCCACGGCGGCGACCGGAAGCGGACCGGATTGCCCACGGGGTTTCCTGACCTTGATGACCCCCTCAGCGGGCTTCATCCCGGGAATCTGATCATCATCGCCGGGCGACCCGCCATGGGGAAGACCGCCTTAGCCCTCGACATGATTCGCCATGCCACGGTGCGCGAGAAGGTGCCGTGCGCGTTCTTCAGCCTCGAAATGAGTCATTTTGAAATCGCGCAGCGGCTTCTCAGCGCGGAGTCCGGAATTGACTCCCATCGGCTGCGCACCGGCAGAATGAGCGAAAGCGACTGGCGGGCAGTCACCGGTGTGATGGGTGTGTTGTCCGAGGCGGCCCTCTGGGTGGACGACAGCGCGGGGCTGTCGGTGGCCGAGATCCGCGCCAAGTCCCGCAGGCTGAAGTCGGAACACGAGATCGGGCTCGTGGTGGTCGACTACCTCCAACTGGTCTCGTCGGGGAAGAACGCGGAATCCAGGCAGATCGAAATCTCCGAGATCTCGCGCGGGCTCAAGGCGCTGGCGAAGGAGCTTTCCCTTCCCGTGATTGCGCTTTCCCAGCTCAACCGAAAGCCGGAGGACCGCCGCGAAGGCAAGCGGCCCCAACTGTCCGACCTCCGGGAGTCCGGCGCCATCGAACAGGACGCCGACGTTGTTCTGTTGATCTACCGGCCCGGCGCATACGATCGTGAGGAGGATCAGACCAAGACCGAACTGATCATCGCCAAGCAGCGCAATGGCCCGACGGGGACCGTCGACCTGGTGTTCAAGTCGGCGACCACCCGTTTCTATAGCGCTTCGTCGCGAGCCGTGACGCCGTGACGAAGAAGATCGTGTTCCGCTGCGCCGAATGCGGGGCCCAGAGTCCACGCTGGCAGGGCCGCTGCCCCGAATGCGGGCAGTGGAACACCTACAGCGAGGAGCGGGACGAACCGCACTCCTCGTTCGCCATTCCTTCCGGGGAACGGCCGACGGCCCTCGCTGAGGTCGGCGATGCCGATGCGGCAAGGATCTCGTCGGGCTCTTCGGAACTCGATCTCGTGCTCGGGGGAGGAATCGTCCCGGGATCCCTGGTGCTCCTCGGGGGCGACCCGGGAATCGGCAAATCGACCCTGCTTCTCCAGACTGCCGCGCGGGTCGCGTCATCCGGCCGCACGGTGCTCTACGCGTCCGGCGAGGAATCGAGCCGACAGATCGGGCTCCGGGCACAGCGGCTGGCGGTGCCGATCGCGGGCATCCAGGTGATGGCCAACAACAATGTGGAGGACGTGGAGGAGGCGGCGCGAACCATCGCCCCCGATCTCCTCATCGCCGACTCAATCCAGACACTGTACCAGCCGAGCCTCCCCGGGGCTCCCGGCACGGTGTCACAGGTGCGGCAATGCGCATCACGGCTCATGGGGCTGGCCAAGGTGCAGAACGTCGCGACATTCCTGGTCGGCCATGTCACCAAGGAGGGTTCCCTGGCGGGCCCCAGGGTGCTCGAACACATGGTGGACACGGTGCTGTACTTCGAGGGAGAGAGGTTTCAGAGTTTTCGCGTCTTGCGGGCGACGAAGAACCGCTTTGGCTCGACCAACGAGATCGGCGTGTTCGAGATGGGCGAGCGCGGGCTGACGGACGCCACCGACGTTTCCCGCTTCTTCGTCGAGGAGCACGCCGAGCCGGTGTCGGGGAGCGTGCTCATCGCCACCCAGGAAGGCAGCCGTACGCTCATCGTCGAAGTGCAGGCCCTGATATCGCCTACGGCGTACCCGACTCCTCAGCGCGTCTGCACCGGGATCGAGCGCCAGAGGCTCTCTCTGCTGCTTGCCGTGCTGGAGAAGCGGGCGGGCATCCACACCAGCACCAAGGACGTGTTCGTCAATGTGGTGGGTGGCGTCCAGGTGGTCGAGCCTGCCGCCGACCTCGGGGTGGTCCTGGCCGTGGCATCCGCGGTCATAGACGCACCTCTTCCGGGGCGTGTGGCCGTCTGCGGTGAAGTCGGCCTTGCAGGCGAAGTACGGCGGGTCACTCAGGCCGGCAAACGGGCAGGCAGCCAGGAGCCGCTGCTGGACGCGTACCTGTACAGGTCACGGGTGCGCTGCGGCCGCTTGGCGTGCCGGTGCATGCACAGCGACTACCGGCACGAGGCTTGGTGCCTGTCCTTCACCGAGGATGGTCGGTCCCGTACCTTGACTGTGCCGCGGGAGTGGCTCAGGCGGGTAGCCAAGGCCACGGACGCCTACCGCGAGGCTCGCAGCCTGCTGCGGAGCGTGGAGGCGGCAGCCCGCGTCGCGTCTGAGGCCTTCGGGGAGCGCCTCAACGCGAGGGTCAAAGCCGGCCGTGAACTGCTGGCTGAGCTGATCGCCGCCAAGACCGGCAGGTCAGCAAAGGGGGTGTCCCGATGAGCGAGTGCCACGCCGAGGCACAGACTGACTTCGAGGCGTTCTTCAGCCTCTGGTCGGAGGCCGATGTGGAGGCT
>JALOPK010000354.1 GCA_025453925.1 Candidatus Eiseniibacteriota bacterium
CATCGAGCGTGGTCCTGGCCCGCCTCCTGCCTCACGCAGACATCCTCGGCATCGAGCTTGACGCGGACGTGCTCCAGATCGCGCGGCTGCGGGCCGACCACTACCGCCTTCCCCATGCCAGGTTCCTGCACTCCGACCTCGGGTGCGGTCTGCCCGAATGAGTGGGCGACTTCGACGCAATCGTCATGAGCGCGGTGTACGAGCATCTCCTTCCCGCAGAGCGGAAGGCGCTCCTGCCTGAGCTATGGCGCCATCTGCGCCCGGGCGGCTTCCTCTTCATCTTCCAAACCCCGTACCGGTTCTTTCCTCTGGAGTCGCACACGACTCGACTGCCGTTCATCAACTATCTGCCCGACCGGCTGACGCACAGAATCGTGGGTCTCGTCTCGCATCGGGTCGGACGAGGCGAAACCTGGCCCGATATGTTGCGTCGCGGAATCCGAGGCGCGACCGACAGGGAAATCCTCGCGATTCTCCAGAGCGTTCCGCCACCGCCGATCCTCCTTGAGCCCTCGCGCCTCGGCCTGAAGGATAGAATCGACCTCTGTGTGGCGCTCTCCGGATCGGCCCGACTACCCGCGCTGAAGCGCGCCGCTGCATTCCCGATCAGGTGCATCCGTGCGGCCACGGGTCATGTCTGCACTCCGTTCATCTCGCTGGCCCTCAAGAAGCCGCAGGAGTAAGAGCGGCACCTGTCGCTTCGAACAGACGCGGGGCATGGGGCGTTGCCCCCGCTGCTTGATTGGGCCACTCCGTTTTCGTGGCGCGTCCGCGTCCGGCTCTCCTGAGACAGAAGGGCGTGGCCGGCGTTCGTTTCCCCGCGCCCGAGTCCCCACAACGGCCGAGAGCAGGGATTATGAGTGATGGAGGACATGTCCATTACAAGACATGTCCTCTATGCTGCCCGAGGCTCCGGTTCCCTGGCGCGTATGCCCCCGGGCTGGTTCCGCACTGCGGTAGCTGCCTGCCTTCCGATCACACGACCGCCGGCTTGTCACGGAGGGCTCGCACGATCGCCACCAGCCGTGTATTCTCCTCCCGCATCCGCGTTCCCAATCGGGGCGCGTGGCGTGGAATCCGATTGCTCCCGGCAGGTCTCCCGGATGGCAAGGTGGCTGCCTCATGAATCACAGGGTAGTCTTGGCCCCCTCGTTTCCCGCGCTGCTTGAGCGCCTCACCTATGCCGTATGCCGTCATCATGCCGACGATCCCCTGGCGGCGGAGGTGGTGCTGGTGCCCAACGCCCCTGTGGCGAGGTTCGTCGAGTCATCCCTTGCCGCCGCCGCATCGGGCCCCCTGCTTAACGTTCAGGTCGTTCCCATGCGCTGGGCGACTCAACGCCTGGCGCCGCGGGACGCGCACGTTCCCGAACCCGCGACTCCCCTTGTTCTGGAGGCTGCGGCGCGGTCCCTGCTCCGGCGGTATCTGCCGGAGATGGTTCAGCTCGCCGGCGCTGAACGGGTTTTGGCGGCAACCTTCAACGATTTGCTCCAGGCCGGATTCGTCGATCCGGAGGTGACGGGGGAGTTCGCCGCTTCCCTGCCCGGAGAGAACCTCGACCGTCAGACGCTTGAGCTCTACGCGCGGTGGCTGAGCCTGCTGAAAGAACGTGGCATCTCGCCTGTCCAGATCATCCTGAGCGAGTCGGCGTGGACCATCGACGCCCGGTGGATGCATGTGTACGGCTTCCCGATGCTCGAGGGCGTCTACGCCGATATGATCGAGCGATGGGCGCGGGGTTCACCGGATCTCCAGGTGTTCCACTATTACCCTTGCCATCCCGACGCTCTCCAGGGGAAGCGATTCGGCTACGAGTACGTTGCGCAGTACGTCGAACAGCGCCATATGCATCGTGTTGCCGAACGCATCAAAGCCCCTGGCTACTCGTCGGCCGTCTTTCCTGAGATGGACGCGCTGCTGGCCAGGGAGGCCCCGGGCGTCGCATATGCAACTGATCTCCGGCTGGATCATGTGGGGTTCATCGCGGCTGCGGGAGAGGCGGGTGAAGTCGAGGCCGCGGCACGCCTGGCCGCTTCGACGCTCACCAGGCCCCGTCACGCTGCGCGGGCCGAACGCCTGGCAGTCGTCGCCCCCGACATCAGCGTCTACGAGCCGTTCATTCGATCGTGCTTCTCGGAGATGGACCTTCCCGTTCACTGGCTGCATCCCGTGTCCGCGGGGCAGCACCCGGCCGTGAGATGGATGTCTACGGCGCTGGGCCTTCGGGAGCGAGGATTCTCAGCGGCCACCACGCGCGAATTGCTCGCATCACCGTTCGTGCGATTCCCCGGTCCCTGGGATTCGGGAGCCCTTCCCGTACTCGATGCGAAGCTTGGGGAGATGGGCGCGACATCACTGGCGGGAGGTGCGTGGTGCGGGAGATGGTGCGACGAGGCCGATGCACCATGGGCCGCGCTCGTGGCGGCCTTCATCGGTGAGTTGGAGGCCACGCTCGACGCGGAATCAGCCGGCCTCTTTGTTGACTCCATGCGCGAGTTCCTCCGCCGCTGGGTGCTGCCCACGATCACTGAAGAACCTGGCATCCTGGCTCCGTGGGTGCGCAGCATCGAGTGCCTGAGAGACCTGGATGATCTTGGGTTCCTCGATGGCGAGCCGCCAGGCGAAGTCGTCTGCGCGCTCTGCCTCGACGCATTGGATGGCATTTCGCTTCCCGCGGGCCCGCCCGCACGGGGCGTGGTGGTGGGGAGCATGGCAGCGGCATCGGGCATGTCATTCGACGCAGTGATCATTCTGGGCGCCAACCGCGGGCGGCTCCCTCGTCCGGCCCGGGAGGATCCTCTGCTTTCTGACGCGACTCGATCCCGGATCGTGGCGGATCTGGGGTACGGCGTGCCGCTGGCGTCTGACGCCCCAAGACGGGACAAGCTGCTGTTCGTACTCACGATTCTCTCCGCCCGCGAACGCGCATGGGTCACGTATCAGCATGCCGATGCGGAGGGCGACGCCAAGAGCCCTTCGCTGTTCCTCCCACTCATCTTCGGGGAGCACGCCGACCGGGTGGTGCGTCGTCATACCGATCGGTCCTCGCGCCTCGACGAACTCGCAACGGAAGGGGAACGCCACTTCACCGCGCGGGAGGCGGTTCGTCTTGCCCTGGCGGAGAGTGATCCCGGCCGGGCCGGGACGCTGGCTCCACTGCTCGGCGAATGCTTCACCCCAGGCCTGGATCGGGCCCGGTCAGCCGTGCGCGCGCGGGAAGGCGCAGAGGCAACAGTCTTTGACGTGCGGGCATCGGCGCCGCCGAACGCAGTTCTGCGGGCGCTGGGCCGGTCAGGCGGATGGCGGGATCTGGACACGTGCCCGTTCCGCTTCTTCCTGGGCCAGATCCTCTCGATTCCCGAGGCGGCTGCGGCGGTGGGGCTCTGGCAACCGACTCTGCTGGACAGGGGAAATCTCGTGCACAAGGCGTTGGAGGAGGCTCTGCGGCCGGGGATCCCCGCGGAACCCGACTGCCGCGGGCGTGCCAGGGAGGCATGGGAGGCGGCACGAACATGGTACCTCTCCGAACATCGTCACGCCGACCTGCCAGGGTTCGTGGCGCTGGAACTCGACCACGTTGCTGCATGGTTCCTGCCTCTCCTCGAAGCGGAGATCCGGCTGGTATCCCAGCGGAGTCGCGAAGTGGGGCAGGGGTTCTGGGTCAGCACCGAGCGGCGGTATGACGGCGTGTTGACGCTGGATGGCGAGAGGATCCCGCTTCGGGTCAGGTTCGACCGGCTCGAAAGCCGTCGCGCGGCAGAGAAGTCCATTCCATTGAGGATCGTGGACTACAAGCTCCGCACCGCCGAGAGGAGCGCGTCGCGTGACATGCGCGACCTCCAGGCGTTCCTGTACGCCGAAGCGATAGAATCCGCCCAGGGGATACGACCCGATGCCGAGTATGTGGAGATCGTACCCGAACCCCCCTCGGTGCAGACGCTGTCACTCCGCGTCGCTGACGGCGTCCACGGCGCCGTCAG